>JAAZDZ010000282.1 GCA_012512545.1 Alcaligenaceae bacterium
AGCACTGCCTTCACACGGCAGGGGTCACTGGTTCGAACCCAGTACCGCCCACCATTCCCACTTTCCTGTACGGCTCTACCCCATAAACGGGGGATTCAAAGCGTCATATCGGTGATTACGCGATAGTGATATCTCGAAAATTGCGGCAAAATATGCTTGTTGGCGAGTTACTTGTTAGCCATCAGCAAAGGCTATCTAGCTTTCGGCTTTATTGTTTTGGTTTTTTGGCCAGCTAATTCCTTACTTTGTGCCGTCTAGCCGATCAAGGATCGCAAGGGCTTTCTCGCGATCAGCACCGGCTGCTAGCGTCTTGAAGCGCATTTCCACGTCGAATGCCGCAATGGCCTGAGCGCTCATTTCTTCGACCAGCTTGTTGACGCTAAGGCCGCGCGATTTCGCCAAGATCTTCAGGCGCTGGGCGGTGTCGTCCGGCAAACGTATGGTCAGTGTGCTCATCACAGATTCTCCAAACATTGCGCGGGTGTTAGTACCCGCAGCTCCTTCCAGGTCAGTTCTCCGCGTGCAACATCGCGGACATTGTGCGTAATAATGGCCTGCGCTCCACCGGCAATGGCCAGTTCAATAAGATGATTATCGCCTTCGTCGGGTAGATTTGGCCGCCAGCCGTAATAGACTGATACCCAACGCCCAGCTTGGGCGAGTGCCGCCAGAATTTCTTGACGCTCCTGGGAGGTAGTTATGTCCGTCCAGACGGGGCGATCAAGCAAGTCTTCGTACTCTAACCATAAGGCATTGCCAAATAGCGGCAAATACTTGCCGCGCAGAATACGGCGAAGGACTTCACGTGCAGCGCCGCCCTCTGATCGAAGGGCGGCGACGAATACGTTGGTATCCAGGACAATCACTGTCATGCCTGATAGCATATATGTCAGCAATCTGCTTCGCAAGTTCCATACAAAGCCATTCAGCCCAGCATCCAGTCAGCTGCATACTCTGCATGCAGCTGTGTGGTGTCGAATAAGGGGATGGTGACATGCTGCGGTTCAACCAAGAGCGATATCTCGGTGCACCCCAGGATAATCGCCTGAGCGCCTTTGTCGGCCAGACGTTCGATCACTTCAATGTATGCAGTGCGTGAGCCTGCCTCAATGTGGCCCAGGCACAGCTCATCGTAGATGATGCGATGCACCGTGCTTCTATCTTCTGTTTCCGGTACCAGCACTTCCAGGCCGTGCTGTTCTACGATGCGTGAGCGGTAGAAGTCCTGTTCCATGGTGAAACGGGTTCCCAGCAGCCCCACCTTTGAAATGCCGGATTGTTTGATTGCTTCCGCAGTCGGGTCGGCGATATGCAGCAGGGGGATGGCAACCGCGGCCTCGATGGCCGCGGCCACTTTGTGCATTGTATTCGTGCAGAGAACCAGCCCCTCAGCGCCTGCCATTTCAAGCCGCCGCGCAACATCCGCCAGGAGTTCGCCAGCGCGCCATGCCGTTGCGGCGAGTGATGCCGTGCGGAAGGGCGGTTCAGCCACGCGTCAGCGCTGCGCGCAGGGCCTTTTTGTCGATCTTTCCCACAGCCGTCAGGGGGAGTTCCTTTTCAAAGATAATGGTTTTTGGGGCGTTGACCACGCCTTTGTCCTGCGTGACGAAATCAATCAGTGTTTTGTCGTCGGCTTGGGCGTCTGGTTTGAGCGCCACGACGGCGGTTACGGCCTCGCCCCATTTCGGGTGGGGAACGCCGACAACCGCCACGGCGGCAATTGCCGGGTGCTGCGCCAGGCAGTTTTCGACTTCGCTGGAATAGACGTTGAAGCCGCCAGTGATAATCATGTCTTTGGCGCGGTCCACCAGGTACAGATACCCGTCCGCATCCATGCGGGCCAGGTCGCCAGTATGCAGCCAGCCCCCCTGGAATACTTGCGCGGTGTCTTCAGGGCGGTTCAGGTAGCTGTCCATCAAGAGCGGGCCGCGGGCGCAGAGTTCGCCCACTTCGCCCACGGCAACCTCATTGCACTGCGCATCCAATAATTTGATCTGGATTCCTGGCAGTGCCTGGCCGCATGATTTCATCAAATGCGGGCGGGCCGGGTCGTGCTCGCTTTTGCGCAGATAGCTCAGGGTCATGGGAGCTTCCGCCTGGCCATACAGCTGACAGAATACGGAGCCGAATTTTCTGAGACCTTCTTCCAGACGGTTGGGGGCCATGGGGGCCGCGCCATACAAGATGGTCTGCAGGCTGGAGACATCGTAATTGTCGAACGAGGGCGAATCCAGCAGGCCGTAGATCTGGGTGGGAACGAGGAATGTGGCAGTGATCTGCGCGTTGTGTACGGCCTGGAAAAAGCCGGTGTCGCTGAACTTTTCCATGAAGAATACCGTTCCGCCGCGCAGGAAGACCGGCAGAATGCATGAGCCTGCCGCGTGCGATATGGGGGTGGTGGCCAGAAAGCGGATGTCCTGAGGCCATTCCCAGCAAGACAGCTGCAGCAGCGTCATGGTGATGACGGTGCGCTGTCGTTGCAGCACGCCTTTGGGCTTGCCTGTGGTGCCGCCGGTATAGGAAATCTTGGAGACATCATCGGGCTGAGCCTGGATGATGACATCGGCGTCGCTCATGGCAGCAGCGGCTTGCGGAAGATTGATGCCGAAGTCGGCCGGGCCAAGGGTAAGCGTGTGGGCTGCGAGGCCCAGGCGGGCCAGCGCGGCGCCCCGCTCCGCGAAGCGGCCCGTATCGACAATCAATGCCTTGATGTCGGCGTCGCGCAGCACGAATGCCTGGTCGTTCAGGGAACCCATGGGGTGCAGCGCAGTCGAGCGCAAGCCCAGATACTGTGCGGCAATGATGGCGACCAGGGCCTCGGCGGAGTTGTCGGCAAGAATTGCAATGCTGTCTTGCCGACGCAGCCCGAGCGATTCGAAGTACCGGACCGTTTGATGCACCAAACCTTCCAGGGCCTGGTAGGTAAGACGAACGCCACCGCTTACCAAGGCGTCGCGTTGCTTGAATGATTTAAAGGCAGACCGGTAGAGCGCGGCGACTGTCGAGCCTTGGTAAAGCAGTGTTGCGTTGTCTTTCACAGGTTTCTCGAATCGGTTTATTGTTTTTCGATGCCGGCTTCTTCGGCAACTTGAAACAGCTTGTCGGAATCGGCTTCCATTTCCTTGTAGAAGGCTTCAGGGGTGCTGGATTCCACAGTGAAATAGAGGTCTTCAAGCTTCTTTTTCACACCCGGATCGCTCAAGGCGGCATTGAGAGAGGCGTTCAGCGTGTCAATAGCGTGCTTGGGGGTTCCTTTTGGAACCAGCATGCCGATATAGGGCTGGTCATCGAAACCTTCCAGCCCCAGTTCGCTGAGCGTGGGCACGTCGGGCATGGATTCCAGACGCTGGCGTCCGAACACAGCCAGCGGCTTGGTGGATTTACCCAGAAAGGGTTGTTGGGCGGCGACCGTATCAATGAGAAGGTCAACGCGGTTGCCGTTCAGGTCGTTCATGGCGGCGGGCACGCCGGGGTAGGGCACTTTCAGGATATCGGTGCCTGCCAGGCCATTGATGCGCGCATGGTAGAGCTCGTAAGTGGATGCGGTGACCGCCATGGTGACGTCGCCGGGGCTTTTCTTTTCCATTTCCACAAGCTGTTCGAAGCTATCAGCCGGGAACTCGTTGCGAGCGACCAGCACAAGGTTCAGATTGACCGCTTTGCCGATGGTATCAAGGCTTTCGCGGAAATCGACCGTGGGTTTGTTATAGAGGGCCCGGGCGACGACCAGCGGCGCGCCGCCCATCAGAACGGTGTGGCCGTCTGCCGCGCTGTTGACGACATACTGTGCGCCGACGGCGCCCGCAGCCCCAGGCCGGTTCAGCACCATGACAGATTGATCCAGGGTGGTGGACATGTGTTCAGCCAGGATGCGGGCCACAATGTCGTTGGCGCCGCCCGCCTGATACACCACGACCAGTCTGACAGGTTGTTCGGGAAATTTATCGGCAGCGGCAGCGGGAGAAAGAGCGGCGGCAGATAATACAGTGGCCGCAATGGCGGTTTTCAGCGCACGGATGAACATTTTTGCTCCTCGAGGATAGGCGAGTATCTCTACGTTGGTTTATTGGTTCAACCATTCTACAATCTAAAGAAAGATCGTAACGTCGGGAAAACCCCAGTCTGGATGTTCCGGCCACCGCGTAGTGGCGCATGGTGTGTCTG
>JAAZDZ010000283.1 GCA_012512545.1 Alcaligenaceae bacterium
CCTTCATGGCCAGCGTAAACCCGCTGCCTTCTTCGCCCAGGCGCAATGCCTCTGGCACGAACACCTGATCAAAGAACACCTCGGCAGTGGGCGCTGCTTTCTGGCCCAGCTTGGACAGCGGCTCGCCGACGGTCAGCCCGGGGCTGTCAGCGGGTACGATGAATGCCGTCATGCCTTTGTAGCCCAGATCGGGATCGGTTTTGGCGAAGACAACGAAGAACTCAGCCAATGTCGCGTTGGAAATCCAGATTTTCCCGCCGGACAAGCGATACCCACCGGCCACGCGATCCGCGCGGGTGCGAATGGAGGCGACATCCGAACCCGCAGACGGTTCGGTCAGGGCGAAGCTGGCCAGGGCGCCCTGGGCAATACGGCCCAGATACTCTTCTTTCTGAGCCTCGTTGCCTGCAATCAGAATCGGTTCAGAAGCCAGGGCATTGATGCAAAGCGCCGTTCCTATACCGAGGCAGCCCCGGCACAGCGCTTCGGTGATGATCACCAGTTCCAGGCTGCCCAGGCCCTGCCCGCCCAGAGATTGCGGCAAAGTGGTATTCACCAGCCCCAGTGCCACAGCCTGCTCTTGCACCTCCATGGGAAAAGCGGCTTCACGATCGGCCTTCGCAGCCCGTGATTCGATTTCATTTCTGGAGAACTGCTCGGCCAGGGCCTGTATCTGGCGCTGATCCTCATTCAATTGAAACTGCATGGTTCATCCTTTCTAAGCCGGGCCCTTTGCCAGGGCGGCAGCCGTCCCTGCCGAATGCTTTCGCATTCAGCAAACATAAAAAAACAGGGGTGATTCAGTGCTGCTTAAAGCGTGAAACGGGGGGGACGCTTCTGCCTGAAGGCTTTCACGCCTTCATCGAAATCGCCCAGCGCGGCAAGTTCCACAAACTGCGATTTTTCGTTTTCCAATGCGGCTTCAAGATCCGCCTGCATGCCACGGCGCATCAGCGCCTTGCCTGCGTTCTGGGCCGGACGCGAGCCCCTGGAAAGACGTTGGGCCAATGCCTGCCCGGTTTCCGCCAAAGCGGAGCGGCTGACCACCTGTGCAACCAGGCCCGCGGCCTGCGCCTGTTCCGCGCCCAAGGGGTCGTTGAACAGAAACATCTGCAAGGCCAATTGCTGCCCTACGCGGCGCGGCAGCTTCCAGGTGCAGCCGCCATCCGGGGTAGCGCCCAGACTGCTGTAGGCCGTGACGAAGCGCGCGTCGTCGGCTGCCACGACGATGTCGCAGGCGAGCGCCAGCGACAGGCCCGCTCCGGCCACAGCCCCCTGCACCAGCGCAATAATAGGAAACGGCAGCGCATCAATGCGCGCAATGGCCCGGTTGAGATCGGAAATGAGGGCATCCAGCCCGGCCCGCATGGCTTCGGGCTGCCCCAGCAGCGTTTCAAAATAACGGATATCGCCGCCTACGCAGAAATGATCTCCGTCCGCTGCGATAAGCAAGCCTTTAAGCGAATCGCGCGCCTCGTGGATTTCAGCAAGACGCTGATTCAGCGCCGCCGTCATGGCGCCATCCAGGCTGTTACGTTGCGGCGCATTATTCAAGGTCAGAGTAGCGACGCCGTCTTCGATGCTCAGCAGCACCAGGTCGCCCATTTGCTTATTTGTCATGGTGTCTCCACTCAGGCGTAGAGCGCATCAATTTCACCGGAATAGGTTTTATAGATACTGCTGCGCTTTACTTTCATGGTTGCTGTGACTTCGCCATCGTCATGATCCAGTTCCTTGGTCAGAAGGTGGAAGCGCCTGATGTTGGCAACCGGGGCCAGTGCCGCATTCCCGGCCGCGACTTCATTCTGGATCAGCTCGTTGACTTCGGGGTTTTCTACCAGGGAACGGAAATGTGTGAAGGCAATGCGTTTGCTTTCCGCCCATTTGCCCACAGTTTCAAAATCAATCTGGATCAGGGCGGAAACAAAGCGACGCCCATCGGCCACCACAATGCATTCCTTGATGTAGGGGCTGCCCTTCATGGTGTTTTCGATCTCAGACGGTGTGATGTTCTTGCCGCCTGCGGTAATCATGATGTCTTTCATGCGGTCAACAATATAGAGCTGACCCTTTCGTTCGGCCACGACGTCGCCCGTATATAACCAGCCATCCCTGATGGATTCGGCAGTGGCCTCCGGGTTCTTGTAGTAACCGGCAAACACCATGGGCCCGCGTATGAGCAGTTCGCCAGTGTTGGCATCCACCTGGTATTCCACCCCTTTCGTGACAGTGCCCACGGATGAAGGATGCGGGTCGGCCAGGGACTGGCCGGTAATCATGCCAGTGGATTCGGTCAGGCCATAGACTTCCACCAGCGGCACGCCGATTACGCGGAAGAACTTCACGACCGCTGGCGGCACCGGCGCGGCACCCGTCAGCGCCACATGGCAACAACGCAAACCGGTGTAGTTATGCAAGGCACGCAGAATCACCCAGTACCAGAAGGTGAAAGTCAGCGATTGCGCAAAAGTGCGGGCGCTCTTGGGCTTATGGGCAAAGGGCTCACACGCCGCCATCGCCCGGTTGAACAGCCAGCGGCGGAATGGGCCGGTTTCGCTGATCTTGATCATGATGGATGAGTGCAGCTTTTCCCATATACGCGGCACTCCCAGGAATAATGAAGGGGCGATTTCGCGCAGGTCTTCCTGCACCGTACGTATGGATTCGCCAAAATTGACCACTGACCCCAGATAAATGGGCGCGAAAGTGGTCAACATCTGCTCTGCCACGTGGCACAGGGGCAGATAGGAAAGGTGACTGGAGTTTTCGTTGAGTTCCAGCCTGTCGATGATGCCCGGAGACACCCCATGGATATTGCGATAACTGATCATCGCGCCCTTGGGCTTGCCCGTTGAGCCCGATGTGTAGATCATCAGGGCGACGTCATCCATGGTTTGCCGCGACAGGACGGACTCAATCAACCCGCTGTGCTTTGCTTCGTATTCGCGCCCGGCGGCCTCGACGGCCTCGAAAGTCAGGGCGCGCCCGGCGATGCGCGGGTCAGTATTGCGGAAACCATCTTTTTCTATAATGACGATATGCTTGAGCCGGGGCAGCTCATCCAGGGATTCAGCCACTTTATCGGCCTGTTCCTGGTCTTCGCACACCACGATTTCCACATCGGCGTGAGCCAGCACATAAGACACTTCAGGCGCCGGGCTGGTCGGATACACGCCAACAGCCACCGCTCCTACCAGGCCACACCCCATCTGGGCGAGCACCCATTCAGCGCGGTTCTCGGAAATAATGCCCACATGGGCGCCCGACTCCATGCCCAGGGAATGCAGACCCAGGCCGAACCAGCCCGAACGCTGAAAGTAATCGGCCCAGGTAATCGGCTGCCAGATACCGTAGTCTTTCTGGTGCAAAGCCACCTTCTGCGGGTGCATACGCGCCCGCTCACGCAACATCTGCGGCAAGGTCAGATCAGAAATGGAAAAGTTGCTCATATCAGGACAGCCAGCGCTTACGGCGCTTGTAATGTTTGATCTGGCGGAAACTCTTGGTTTCGCCGCTTCCGCCTACGCCCAGGTAGAATTCCCGGACATCCGGGTCTTCAGCCAGGTAATCCGCAGGCCCATCGGTAACGATTTTGCCCATTTCCATGATGTAGCCATAATGCGCGACCGCCAGGGCCACAGAGGCATTCTGTTCCACCAACAGCATGGACACACCTTGTTCGGCATTGATGCGGGCAATGATCTGGAAGATATCCTCGACCAGCAAGGGCGCCAGACCCAGAGAGGGTTCGTCAAGCAGAATCAGCTTGGGCCGGGCAATCAGGGCCCGCCCGATCGCCAGCATCTGCTGTTCTCCTCCTGAGAGATAACCGGCCAGATTGTTGCGCCGCTCGTGCAGACGGGGGAAATATTCATACACGAGATCGAAATCCGGCTTGACGCCTGGACGCCCGTTCAAAGCGTACGTGGCGGCCACCAGGTTTTCCTCGACAGTGAGGTCTTCAAAGACGCGCCGCCCCTCCATGATGTGAAACAGCCCGTCCCGCACGAGATCATGAGGCTTGTGTGCCTTGATATCACGGCTTTCAAAGCTGATCACACCATCGGTGAGTTCGCCATCTTCGAGTTCCAGCAAGGCGGAAATGGCTTTCAGGGTTGTGCTTTTGCCCGCGCCGTTGGAGCCCAGCAAGGCCACGATCTGGCCCTGCTGTACCCGTAACGACAGGCCGCGCAGCACTTGGACGCTCTTGTTGTAGAAAACCTCGATATTATTCAGTTCGAGAACTGTGGCGGCCGCTGTCATGCTTTACTCCAGAACGATCCAGTCGGATGCAGGCAGCATTTTTCCGGCGCTGACATCAGCACGATAAATACGGCCTACTGGAATCGAGTTGCCCCGGATCGTGATGGGTACACCAATCAGGCCGCCGGTATCGAAGTTTTCAATCGTATTCAGGGCTGCCTTCATGTTTTCCGCTGTCAGAGGCTTGCCTTCAGCCAGGGTGCGACGTGCGGTTTCGGCATACAGCATGGTTGACAAAAAGCCCTGGATGTAAGGAATGTTCTGGTACTCAGGCCGCATTTCACGGATTTTTTCCAGCATGGGCGCAGGGGCAGAATCATCGTAGTAATAGCGGTAAGGCATCACACCCATGAAGCCATCGGCTACGTCTTTCATCTGCATGACGGTGGAGTTATCCATCGTCCAGAATGTGCCCATAAACTGGGTATCCATGCCCATGGTGCGGGCCTGTCCGATGAATTCCGGGATGGGGCCCAGAATGTAGCCATGGAAGATTGCGTAATCGGGGCGCGCGCGGCGCAGCTTGGCGATTTCCGTGGACACATCCACACTGCCCGGAGGCGTCATGATTTCCAGCGGCACGCTCAGGCCCAGGGCCTCAGCCGCTTTGCGGCTTTCGTCGATCGGGTCGCGGCCGAATTCGGTATCGGAATAGATGAACGCCACCTTGGCGCCCGGCTTTTCATTGGCGATATAGCGCAGCATGATGCCGAACATTTCGGTGTAATCCGGGCCAGGAATGAACTGGAACGGAAATTTCTCTGGGTCGTTGAGCTCGGTGGCGAATGACGCGCCCGACATCAGAATGCTATTGGCCCGGTTCAGCTCGGGGTTGATGGTCTTGCTGAAGCCGGTGGAATCCCCATAGTAGAAGTTGACGTCGTTCTGACTGGTGATCTTCTTGAAAGCGGCAACGGAAACATCCACCTTGTAGCCGCTGTCTTCAGGCTCATAGCGCAGCATGTGGCCTTCAATGCCGCCGGCATCGTTGATGATTTTCACGTAATCCTGAATGCCCGCGTGAATCCCGATGCCCGCGAAGGCGAACACGCCGCTCATGGGAATCGAACCGCCAATGACAATTTCCTTTTCGGCGGCATGGGTCATGGCAGCGGTGCCCAGCAAACCTGCCATGACCGTACCCGCCAGCCAGTGCTTCATCGTTTTCAGTTTCATGTTGTCTCCTGGTTTTTATACTTATGACCTGAATGGCCATAGATGGAAGAAACGCTGCGTGCGACGCCAGATCTCCTGCAGACCCAGCGGTTCAAAAATCAGAAACCCGATAATCAGCAAACCAAACACAATGGTTCGCACGGGCGACAGAATCAGGGTGGCATCGGCCGATAGGGGCAGCAAGCCGACAATCAGTTTCAGCGCTTCGGGCACCATGGTGATGAAGGTTGCCCCGAGAATGCTGCCCAGCAGGGTGCCCATGCCGCCCACGATAATGGCCGTGAGGAAAAAGATGGACATGGTGAGGGGAAAGCTTTCCGGCGTGATGCTGCGGAAAAAATAGGCCCACAACCCGCCAGCCACCCCGGCATAGAACGAAGAGATGCCAAAGGACAGCAATTTGTAGCGCAGCAGCGGAATGCCCAGAACCTCGGCCGAGATATCGCGGTCGCGGATGGCGATGAACGCCCTGCCAATGCGGGTGCGAAACAGATTGGCTGCGCCCAGCACCATGAGAATGGTAATCGGCACCACCATCCAGTAAAAGCGGAACGCGGTGTCAAGATCAATGCCGAAAAAGCGCGCCGGTGCCACAGTCAGGCCCGCCGTGCCACCCGTTACCGACTGCCAGTTGGAAAACACGAAGTGCAGAATCATGGAAGCGGCAATGGTGGCAATGGCCAGATACAGCCCCTTGACCCTCAATGAAGGAATTCCAACGATGAACCCGCCCAACATGGCCACCGCGCCGCCCGCCAGAAGGTTGACGAGCACCGGCAGGCCCAGCGTGCCTTCCAGAACCGCCACGGTATAAGCGCCCAGCCCCATGAAGGCGGCCTGCCCCAGGCTGACCAGCCCGGTATAGCCGGTAAGAATATTCAGCCCGGTTGCGCTGCCGATATTGATGGCTACCAGGCAGGCCAGGTAGAGCCAGTATTCATTGGCCAGGAAGGGAAACGCCACCAGAGCGCACGCCAGGATAGCCAGCCAGGCGTACTGAGTACGACTGTCAAACAGCGCCTCGTCATGCCGATAGGTATATTTAGCCGTACCGATACGCATTACAGCCTCTCGATTTCACGTGTGCCAAACAATCCGTAAGGACGGATCATCAGTACCACGATCAGAACAATGAAAGTGGCGACAATTTTGTATTCGCCCCCCAAAAAACCACTGGCCCAGGCTTCGATCAGCCCGATTGCCATGCCGGCTACCAAGGCGCCCAGCACGCTGTCAAGACCGCCGACGATCACCACCACCAGCACCGACAGACCGAAAACGCCCATGGCCGGGGAAATGCCGCCAATGGAGCCCACAATGACCCCTGCAACGGCGGCAATCATGGCCGCCACCACCCACGACAGTGAAAACACTCGCGGCACGTTGATGCCCATGGAATAGGCCGCCGGCTGATCGGATGCTGTGGCGCGCAATGCCACACCGCCGCGCCAGTAGCGGAACACCAGCAGAACAATGCTGATCAGGATGATGGTGACAAAGAAGCCATAGAACACCTTGGACGATACAAAGGCTTCACCAATGAAAATGGCTTTGTCCGGCACGATGTTCGGCATGCGCCGCGGATCGGCCGTCCAGATGAGTTCAACCACGCCGATCAGCACCGAGGCCAGGCCCACTGTGACCATAAAGACGGATATCGGCGATTCACCCAGCATGGGGCGAATGGCAATGCGTTCAATCACGCCGCCCGCCAGGCCGCTGCCTGCTACTGCCAGAGCAATCGCTATCCAGATGGGCAAACCCATTCCTGTAGCAAAGCCGAAGCACAGATAAGCGCCCAGCATCAGCATTTCGCCAATGGCCAGATTCACCACGCCCGTGCTTTTATAGATGATGACGAAAGCGAGGCCAGTAAGCGCATACAAACCGCCCGCCCCCAGACCCGCCAGGGTGATTTCCGCAAAAAACAACCAATCCATATCCATGCCGATCACACTCCCGCAACGGCTTCATGACGCAATTTCTTGCGTAGATCAGAGATGTCGCCAGACCCCAGATAAGCGCGTATGACTTCAGGATTGGTCTGGACCTCGCTGGCAGTTCCGCTGGCAATGACCTGGCCGAAGTTCAGCACCACCACGTGATCGGAGAGATCCATCACCATGCCCATATCGTGCTCGACCATCAGCACCGTGATGCCCCATTCTTCCCGGACATCCAGAATGAAACGCGCCATGTCTTCGGTTTCTTCGCGATTCATGCCAGCCACGGGTTCGTCGAGCATCAATACCTTGGGCTGGATGGCCAGCGCGCGCGCCATCTCCACCCGCTTCTGCAAGCCATAAGGCAAAGCCGATACGGGGTGGTGGCGGATGTGGTCGATTTCCAGAAGGTCGATGATGCGTTCTTCGACTTCGCGGCGCAGTTCGAGTTCTTCGCGCCGCGCCCGCCCCATGTAGAACAGGGCATCCAGCACGTTGGTGCGCAAATGCGCGTGACGCCCCAGCTTGATGTTGTCAAGGACAGTCATGCCGCGAAACAGTGCAATATTCTGGAAACTGCGCGCCAGACCCAGCCTGGCCCGTTCTGGCGGCGCGACCCGCGTGATGTCCTGCCCCTCGAAATGAATGGAGCCCGACTGCGGCGTATAGAAACCGGAAATCGTATTGAAAAGCGATGTTTTACCGGCGCCATTAGGCCCGATCACGGTGGTGATCGTGTTGGGAGCGACCTCGAACCCTACTGAATTCAAGGCGCGCACGCCTCCGAATGCCAGCGTCAGATCGCCAAGCGCCAGTATGGGCTCAGGTTTGAGTGAGTCCATGTTTGTCTCCTCGGTGCATAAGACCTTATCGGTCTGCCCGCTATTATTTTGCGTTCTACGCCAACCAGTGCCTGATAGAAATAATATATTACCAGTAGTAAAACTACCTATCAGGCTTGGCAGAATCTGTATTTGAACGTCATTCTAGGATAATAAGCCAAGATCAAAAATGATAGACCATGACTAAAACTATGCAGATCGCGCCATTCTTAATAAACTCCACCCAGGCCCGCTTCAAGGGGCCTGAAAGATCAGGCTGCTGCACGGCCACCCGCTTCGACCTCCATATAAATCGCCCATGACCCTTCAAGCCCAAACCATCTCGGCGCGTTTTGCCAACGCCTTACTGGCCAGCGCCGCAAAAACGCCCAGTTTTGATCCTCGCTGGATCGCTCAGGCAGGTCTGTCGCCTCATTTGCTGCAGCTTGAAGGCTCCCGCACCACGATGGAAAGCTTCGCCCAGCTTTACCGCCAGATTGCAGTCAGAATGGATGACGAAACCGTGGGCATGTTTTCACGCCCCTTGCGTAACGGCACGCTCAAGTACCTGTGCATGATCATGCTTGACGCTTCGCAACTGAGCATTGCCCTGAACCGGTTTCGCAATTTCTTCCGGTTGGTGAACGACGACGTGCAGTTTGAAATCACCCGCACGACCGAAGGGCTGGTGCGTATCGCCTTGCTCGAAAAGAAAGACCTGGGCGCAACGCGGGTTCTGGCGCTGGAGTTCATGCTGATGCTGATGCAAGGCGTCACATCATGGCTGATCGCGCGAAAAATCCCTTTTGTGCGCATTGGTTTCACCTTCCCCCAACCCGCCCATGCCGCGGAATACGAACATCTTTATCCAGGGCCGGTTTACTTCAACGAACCCGTCACCGCGCTCTACATGGACCCCGCCTACCTGAAGGAACCGATTCGCCAGGACCAGACCTCGCTCGGGCTGTTTATACGTAACGCGCCCATGGACTGGTTCTATTTTTCCGATACCAACCGTCCCCACACCCACCAGCTCAGAGATTTCCTGAAAGACCGCCTTGACCAGCCTCTGACTGTCACCGAGGTCGCCCACGCTTTGCACACCTCGCCCCGCACACTGGCCCGGCGGCTGTCTGCGGAAGGCACAACCTTTCAGCAGACCAAGGACAAGCTGCGGCGAGACCTGGCCATTGAGCTGTTGAACAAAACATCCCTGCCCGTGGCCCTGATTGGCAGCAAGCTGGGGTTTGAAGACCCGGCCGCCTTCAACCGCGCCTTTCGCCAATGGACGGGCAGCGCCCCTGGCGCATACAGAAAACGGCAGTAGCCGACGCTTTTACAGCGCCCGCCACTGCCGTTTGGCCTGTGTGGTTAGTGTGAAGATCAGGACGGCTTGAAAGGACTGGTCTTGATGATTTCTGCCCAGCGTGCCGTATCGCTTGTGATGGTGTCGGCCAGTTCCTGTGGCGTGCTGCCGACCACTTCGTAATCAATGTTCTCCAGCTGGTCACGCACTTCCGGCATTTCCAGAACCGCCGTGAGCTCAGCGTGCAGTTTATCGACAATCGGCTGTGGAGTGCCCTTGGGCGCCAGCATGGCGGCCCAGGAACTGAACTCCATGCCATCAATGCCCGCTTCCTTCATGGTGGGAACATCGGGCAGCACAGACGAACGTTTCTCGGACAGCACAGCCAGCGGCTTGACCCGTTTCGCTTCAATCATTGCCAGGCCATGGAAGGGGTCGAATGTCATCTGGACTTCGCCGCTCACGACTGCCGTGAGCTGCGGGCCCGTACCCCGGTACTGTGCGTTGACCACTTCCGGCACGCCAATAATGCTCTTGAAATGCTCATTGATCAGGCCCATGATGGCGCTGCCTGATGAGATTGAAAAGTCGTTCGGATTCTTCTTGATCAGCGCCACAAGCTCCTGCACGGTGTTGGCCGGCACTTCGGGGTGAGTCACCAGCACAAAGCTCAGGCGCGCAATCAGGCTGATGGGTTCAAAGCTTTCCAGCCCTTTGTAGTCTGCTGTGTCATAAAGCAGGGGGCTCAGTGTCTGGGCACCTGCCGTATTCAACAACAATGTATAGCCATCCGGCTTGGCGCGCGCGACGGCCGAAGTACCAATGGTGCCGTTCGCGCCGCCACGGTTCTCTACCACCACAGACTGCCCCAGTCTTTCGCCCAGTCTGTGCGCAACGATGCGGGCAGTGACATCAGTCGCCCCACCTGGCGCATAAGGCACGATCAGATGAATCGGCTTGTTCGGCCAATCGCCGACATCCTGCGCCTGGGCCTGCAGCGGCAACGCTGCAGAAAGCGTCAGCGCCCCCATGGCCAGCAAAACCGAACGGCGTTGCCTGAACTTGTTCAACATGCTTGTCTCCTGTTTTTATGGGTAAAGATGGAATAAGATAAATACCCGCATGAATATTGTATGCATGCATACTATGCTGGAAAGACGCTGGAGATGTCAATCAGGGATATGCAGGGGAGATATGCTGAAAAAAATGAGAAAAGAAACTGCAAAAATGCTGGAAACCACTCCACACAAAATCATGAAGCCCGCTTCATCAAAAGCAACTGAGCCGTCGGACCACCCACACGCGCACCCTGCGCCCCGAATCGTCTCAGGCGACGAGAATTGGGATCAGCGGCTGGGCTTTCTCATGCACGATATATCGCGGCTCCGGCGCAGAATCTTCGATGAGTTCATGCGCCCCCTGGGCGTAACCCGTTCACAATGGTGGGTCATGGCCTACCTGTCGCGTTACAACGGCCTGAGCCAGAGCGACCTTGCCAGCACGCTGGACTTGGGCCGTGCCTCCTTGGGCGGCCTCCTCGACCGCCTGGAGTTAACCGGCTACATCGAACGCCGCTCCGACCCTTCCGACCGCCGCATCAAGTAAATTTTCCTCTCGCCCATGGGCAACCAGATGATCAAAGAAATGAGCGCCCGCAGCCACGAAATGAGCGAACGCATTCTGGAAGGATTATCAACCGCCGACCGTCTGCAACTCGCCGACCTGCTCATGACGGTAAAACAGAACCTGAACAGGGTTCGCGATGAAATTCAGGGCAGAGGTTAAATCAACTAGTGTCCTGTTTGGTTAATTCGACGCCACCCCAATAACACATCACGTGGATAACCGCACAACTAATAGAGCGGACTGTACGGAAGGTTGACGGCCCAAAGTTACGTCTGCCACCGGCGCAACAATTGCTTGTTTCGCGGCAGTTTTCAAGCAATGGCTGCCCAGTACGTACAACACACACTGGACATTTGCTGGCCTGGCTGGCGTTCTTGCTCCGGCTTTCTTATAGAGTGGGTGTGACTGACCTTTCTCTGCCGGAGCCTCGTGATGAGCCAGAATTCGCAGAGCTGCGCAAAGCCTTCTTTTTATGGGTGCGCCATGCGCTGCTGCCACGTTCCTTGCCAGATACAATCGATTTATCGTCCGCCACGGATTTGTCGGAGATCACTACCTCTCTCCCTCGAACGTAATATTTTGTTCCAGATTTAATCTGCATCTTGCATTTGTTCAAGCAAGCCGGTAGCATCAAAACATATCTGATTAGGATATGCGTACTGGATGCTAACAAGCTGAAAGATCGCACCAAATGGAAAAGCCGCTATACGCGGCTTTTCGTCTTTCTGGCAAGAACAGGCATATGGGCCGCCTCCGCACCCGGCATTCACGCTCCGCCTCATCGCCCCAAAATCACTCGATTAGTAGGAAATCCTTTCGTCCGGTATCATAAGCAGAGAAAAACATCAACGGCTTAGTAACGAGAAACATTTCCTGGCATGCATATAGCTTCTGTCGAAGATGACGCCGCACAAGGCGAACTGCTCCAATCCATAGTTACCAAAGCTGGCTACGAGTGCACGGTATATTCAACGGGCCGCGATTTTATCGCTGCGCTGGCGAAACCGCACGACTATGGCCTGCTGCTGATTGACTGGGAGCTTCCCGACATCACGGGCTTTGACGTACTTCGCTGGGTGCGAAGCAACCTGGGACAAAGCATTCCCATCATTTTCGTCACCAACAAAAGTGATGAAGCCGATTTGGTCGCGGCGCTGCATGCCGGCGCCGACGACTACGTCATCAAGCCTCCCCGAGAAGCCGAGCTGCTGGCCCGCATTCATACGCTAAGCCGCCGCACCGCTTCTTTGCCGGTGCAAGACGCGCCATTCCAGTGCGCGGCTTACTATATAGACCCTGATAATGGCCGCATAGAATTGCGTGGCCAGCCTGTCGAACTGGCACCCAAGGAATTCGAGCTGGCCCTGCTTTTCCTGCGCAATCCCGGCCATCTGTTTTCGCGGGATGTGCTCAGCAGCTCTGTGTGGAACCGCGATATCCCGGCCACATCCCGCACCATAGACACACATCTTTCAAATATCCGTCGCAAGCTTCATTTCAAGCCCGAAAACGGCGTGCGCCTCACCGCTTCCTATGCCCTGGGCTATCGCCTTGAGCTGCTGAACGACGATGAATCTCCTACCGACGCCACACCATGAAGAATCACGCGTTTCTGTCCCGCTGCCTGGTCCAATGTGCTTCTTTGCTGGCGCTGGCTGGCGCTGCTCCAGCGCTGGCTCAGCCCATCGGCGCCGATGGCGATGATTTTCTGTACCGTGTGACTCAGGGCGACACCCTGCTGAACCTGGCCGGACGCTATACCGCCACACCTCAGAACTGGCCGACGCTGCAACAGCTCAATAATGTTGCCGATACCCTGGCCTTGCCTATTGGCCAGACACTGCGCATCCCTTTTTCCATGATTCCCGAAGTTCCCGCATCCGCCAGCGTCGTTCATGCAAGCGGGCAAGTCATGGTTGATGGCCGCCCCGTCAAAGAAGGCGAACAGCTTCCAGAAGGCAGCACCCTCACCACCGCACCTGGCAGCTTCGTGGCCTTGCAACTGGCTGACGGCAGCACTCTTACCGTACCGGGCAACAGTTCAATTGCCATTGAACGCCTGCAAACATTCGAAGGCACGGGGCTGACAGATACCATCTTGTCTGTGGAAAATGGCTCGGTCGAATCCATGGTGGCTCCCGAAAAAACCGGCGTGGGCCGATTTGAGATCCGTACCCCTGTCGCCATCACTGGCGTGCGCGGCACCCGGCTGCGCGTCCATGCCGATAACACAGGCGCCCAGACGGAAGTGATTCACGGCGTTGCGCACCTCGGTGCCAGCCATTCAGGCCAGGCCATGCTGGAAACCGGTCAGGGTGTCGTCACAAGCGATGCGGGCGTCATGGGCTCGGTGCGCAACCTGCCTGCTGCACCGCAGCTATCGGAACCGATTCGCGGCCCGCAAGGCTGGCAGGTGGATTTCGAACCTGTTCCTGGCGCCGTGGCTTATCTGGTGCGGGTGGCCGATGACCCCCAGGGTTACCGCCTTCGCTCCAGCCAGCGCTACGCCTCTGCTCACGAAGTGCGTTTTTCGGCCCACGGCCCCGGCACGCGCCATGTACTGGTGCGCGCCATTGACGCCGAGGGCCTCATGGGGCCGGATGCCTCCCAACCCTTCGAAGGGCAGGCCGTGCTGACCAGCAGCGATGGCCTGGCTGTCGCGACCGGCTATGGCGGCCAGGTGTATCTGACTGACTATTGAACAGATGGCCGAAGGCCCGCACGCCGACTCCCGTTTCTGGAGCTCACTTGAAAAGCGGATCCGCACAGAATGGCTGGCGATTACGCTGGCCGCCCTGCTGGCAACGCTGTTGCTGAGCCTCTACAGCGAACATAACGGCCTGAGCCGCCTTGACCACACGTTCTATGACGGCATCATGCGGGCGGGTACACACACCGAGGCACCAGACGATATTGTCATCATTGTCATTGATGACAGCAGCATCGAAGCGCTGGGCCATTGGCCATGGCGCCGCCATGTGCATGCGCAACTGCTTGACCGCCTGAGCCAGGCCCGGCGTGTGGGCTTTGATATTGTCTTCAGCGAACCCAACCTCGACTTCCCACAAGACGATGCCTTGCTTGCCCAGGCCATCAGACGGCACGGCCGAGTGGTGCTGCCCACCATTATCATGAACGACCCGATACACGGCGCCCACCTGCAAGCCCCCTTGCCCATCCTTGCCGAAGCGGCCTCCGGGCTGGGTTATATCAATGTTCGCCCGCACAGCGACGGTACGGTGCGCGCGCTTACCCTGCGGCAGGAACTGGCATCCGGCCAGCAGGTGGAGCATTTCTCCATCCCCATGCTGGGCCAAAGCGCTGTTCAAACAGGCCAGCCAGGCGAACCCTTGCTGATTCCCTACGCCGGACCGGCAGGCCATTTCACCTTCTACCCCTACTCTGCCGTCCTGCAAGGCAAGATACCTGCTGAACATTTCCGCGATCGCCTGGTGCTGGTGGGCGCCTGGGGTTCAGGCTTGGGAGATGCCTTCCCCACTCCCTTTACACAGCATGGCGATACCATGGCTGGTGTGGAAATCCTGGCCAACGGCATACTGGCCCTTGAACAAGGGAACTGGATACATACTGCGCGGCCCTGGACCACAGCCTTACTGAGCTGCTTGCCTGTGCTGCTTCTGTGCCTGGCATTCCGGCGGCTCTCGCCCCGGCACTCTTTGCTGGCGGCCTTATCCATCATTGTGATGTGGTCTGCCATTGCAACCGCTCTGCTGGCTGCCGCTCACTTCTGGCTGCCCATTACCGCCAGCATGATGGGCATCGCCCTGGCCTTCCCCCTGTGGAACTGGCGCAGCCAGGAAGCGTCCTTGCAGCATATTGACCGGGAACTGCACGCCTTGCGCCAGGTCACGGCAGGCAACCCCGAAAACACCGATCACAACGGTGCCGTTGCCGTCTACGACCGTTCCTTGCCGACCCGCGTCAGACGCCTGCACCAGGCTATCGCACGCTTCCGGCATGCGCAGCAGAAGCGTGAGGAAACGCTGCGCTTTCTTTCGCACGACATGCGCGCCCCCCAGAACGCCATCCTGGCGCTGATAGAAATGCAACGTCGTGAGCCCGGCCTGCGTAATGAGCAGGAACTGCTGGAACGCATTGAACGCCGCGCTACCGATACCCTGGAACTGATGGATGGCTTCGTGCAGTTGGAACGAGCCGAGGTCGTGTCGCTGAACAATCAGGCCATTGAGCTGACTGACCTGGTTCAGGAAGCCTGCGACACCTGCTGGGAACTGGCCCGCCAGCGCAACATCACCCTGACGACGGATGACTTCCCCGACCAAGCCTGGGTGTCAGGGGATCAGAAACTCTTGAGCCGGGTGGTACGGAATCTGCTGGATAACGCCATCAAGTACAGCCCCGACCACACTGTCATTCGTTGCCGGATTTCCCGGCAAGACAAGAACTGGTGCGTCGCCATCGAAGACCAGGGACGCGGCATGGCACCCGACCAGCTTGATCACATTTTCGAGCCTTTCACCCGCGTTGCCGCCGAC
>JAAZDZ010000284.1 GCA_012512545.1 Alcaligenaceae bacterium
CCAAGGCATCTGGGATCGCGGCGACCTCGACGAACTGCGCGACTACATGACTGACGATCTCATCGCCGAAATCAAGCCCGAACTGCTGGGCCGGGGCGAAGACAATCACACTGAAGTCGTATTGCTGAACGCCGAGCTGTTGGGCATTGAGCAAGTGTCCGATGGCCACCTGGCCAGCGTGCGCTATTCCGGCATGCTACGCGAAAGCCGCGACGGGGAAGCCTTCCGCTTTGAAGAGGTCTGGAATCTCTACAAGGGCGAGAATGCGGGCTGGCTGCTGGCCGGCATCCAGCAGATTCCTGTGGAATACGCCAGCTAAGCAGCGTTTCTCCGGTCACGAGCCGGGTCGTGCAAGCATGGTTGCAGCCATGCGGCTTTCTGAAGGCACCCTCGTGGTGCCTTCTTCATTTCCCGTTAAACTCTAGGCTTGTTCAGCGCTCCACTGGGGAGCCTGAAGTCTCGCTGAGTGCCTGTTTCCATGCTGCCCTTGCCTCCGGTGTTTTCTCCCAATGTGCTGTCCGCTTTCTTGCTGAACGCCTTGCTGCGGCGCGAGCAGTGGGCGGCTGACCGGCTGAGCCGTCATGCGGGCAAGTCTCTGCGTTTCAATGTGGGCACCCTGAACGTGAGCTACAGCATCGAAGCTACCGGCATGCTGAGGGTCTGCAATTCCGCCGTGGTGCCCGATGTCTCGCTGTCCATTGGCACCGAGCATCTGGCCGATCTTCCCAGCATTCTGCGCGGTGGCGATCTCGCCGCCATCACCGATAAACTGCATGTGCAGGGCGATGCCGCCCTGGCGACTCTGGTGTCAGAACTGGCGCGTGACCTGCGCTGGGATATCGAAGAAGACCTGGCGCGCCGGTTTGGCGATCTCATCGGGCCTGGCCTGATGCAGGGCGGGCGGGCGGCGCTGGGGTTTGCCGATTCCGCTCTGCAGCGGGTGGCAGCCAATGCGGTGGAATTTCTGGGTGAAGAAGGGCAGGTGCTGGCCACCCGGCATGGCGTTGCCGCCTTCAATGCCGACTGCGCCGCCTTGCAGCGCAGGCTTGAGGCCCTGGAGCAGCGGGTCGCCGATGCTGAGCGTACTGGGGCGGAGAACTGACCATGTTTCCCGTGTTCCGCCTGTTCTACATTATTCTCGTCTGCCTGCGTTACCGGCTCGACGAGCTTGTGGTATCGGGCATACGTCACCCGCTGGCCTATAGTCTGCTCAAAGTCCTGCGGTTTGGGCGGCCTCCCAGGATGGAGCGCGGAGTGCGGTTGCGCCGCGCGCTCGAAACCCTGGGGCCGATTTTCGTCAAGTTCGGGCAGGTGCTGTCCACCCGCCGCGATCTCATCCCCTTGGATGTCGCCATTGAGCTGGCACTGCTGCAGGATCGCGTACCGCCATTTCCGTCGGCGCAGGCCGCAGCCATCATTGAAACTGCCCTGGGAGCATCGCCCCATACGCTGTTCCGCCATTTCGAGGTTGACCCGATAGCGTCGGCCTCGATTGCGCAAGTGCATTACGCGATTTTGCACGACGGCCGCGAAGTCGCCGTAAAGGTGCTGCGTCCCGGCATGCGCGAGGTGCTTGAAAAAGACCTCACCCTCATGCGCATTGTGGCGCGGCTGGTCGAAAAATTGTCGCCCGACGCCCGGCGCCTGAAGCCGCGCCAGGTGGTGGCGGAATTCGATACCTATCTGAACGACGAACTCGATCTCATACGCGAAGCGGCCAACTGCAGCCAGCTGCGCCGCAATTTCAGCCCGGAAAATGGCCGCGCCGGTCTGCTCATCGTGCCGGAAGTCATATGGGAATTCTGCGCGACCACGGTATTCACCATGGAATGGATGCGCGGCATCCCCGTCAGCCACATTGACCGGCTCACCGACGCCGGGGTGGATATCAAGGCATTGGCGCGCACCGGGGTGGAAATCTTCTTCACCCAGGTGTTTACCGATGGCTTCTTCCATGCCGATATGCATCCGGGCAACATCTATGTTTCTGACGAGCCCGCCACGCTGGGGCGCTACATCGCGCTGGATTTCGGCATTGTGGGCACGCTGTCTGAATTCGACAAAAACTATCTGGCGCAGAATTTCCTGGCTTTCTTCCAGCGCGATTACCGGCGTGTGGCGCAGCTGCACATCGAATCGGGCTGGGCACCTGCCACCACCCGCGAAGAAGAGCTTGAGGGCGCTGTACGTGCCGTGTGCGAGCCTTACTTCGACCGGCCATTGTCGGAAATCTCGTTGGGGCAAGTGTTGTTGCGGTTGTTCCAGACCTCGCGGCGCTTCAATGTGGAAATCCAGCCGCAGCTGGTGCTGTTGCAAAAGACCTTGCTGAATGTGGAAGGCATGGGGCGCGAACTTGATCCGGGGCTGGATCTCTGGAAGACCGCCAAGCCCTATCTGGAACGCTGGATGCACGAGCGCATCGGCCTGCCGGGCCTGAAGGCGCAGCTGGAAAAAGAAGCCAGTCAGTGGGCGCAGTTGCTGCCGCAATTGCCCCGGCTGGCACATGCCCGGCTGACCCGCCCCGATGCAGGTCCCGCCCTTCACCACGAGTTGCAGCAATTGTGCGAAGCGCAGCGGCGCAATAATCGCCTGCTGAGTACCCTGATTGCGGTTGTAGCGGTGGGTGTGGGCGTTGCGGTCTGGGCCATTCTTCGCTGATTTTTCACTTCACCCGTCACACATGTCCGCCCGCTTCGAATCCAAAATCATTGCTCCTGCCGCCTTGCTGCAACGTTTGCAGGAAGGCGCAATCAAGCGCCCCCTGGTGTTCACCAATGGGGTGTTCGACATCCTGCACCGGGGCCATGCCACCTATCTGGATGCGGCGGCGCAGCTTGGGGCGACACTGGTGGTGGCCTTGAATACCGACGCCTCTGTCCGGCGGCTGGGCAAGGGCGAAGACCGCCCGCTCAACGCGCATGCGGATCGCCTGGCCATGATGGCGGCGCTGGGTTGTGTGGATATCGTCACATGGTTTGATGAGGACACGCCGCAGGCGCTGATAGAAGCCTTGCGCCCCGAACTCATTGTGAAGGGGGGGGATTACGACATGGAGGCCCTGCCGGAAACCGCTGCGGTGCGCAGCTGGGGCGGCGCTGCCGTGGCGATTCCCTTTGAATTCGAGCGCTCGACTACTGCGCTTCTGAAGAAGATACGGGCGGAGTAAGCAGTTCGTTGATGGCGGCCAGGTCAGCTTCCTGGAGGATGCCTGCGGCGGCCTTCAGACGCAGGCCGTCCATCAGCGTGTCGTAGCGGGCGCGAGCCAGCGCCCGCTGAGTGACATACAGCTGTTGCTCGGCGTTCAGGACGTCGATATTGATGCGCACGCCGACTTCGTAGCCCGTGCGGTTGGCTTCCAGCGCGGCCTGGCTGGAACGCTCTGCCGCCTGCAGTGCGGCCACTTGAGACAACCCCGAAACAACCCCATTGAAATGGCGCTGGGCAGCCTGTACGGTTTCGCGACGGGTGTTTTCCAGCAAAGCGCGGGACTGCTGCAGCCGGGATGTCTGTTCGCGCACACGCGAAGATATTCCGCCCCCTGTGAAAAGAGGGATGGAAAGCTGAACGCCTACCGTGCTGTCGAGCGACCGGGGGCCGGAACGGTAGCCATCCGTGCCATAGTCGGAAGCGCTGCCTGTGCGGGCGACAAAATCCACGGTGGGCGCATGTTGCCCGCGGGCGATATCCAGTTCTTTTTGTGCGACGCGTGTCTGCAGATCGGCGCTGGCGACGGCCAGGCCGGCATGTGCAGCCTGTGTCGCCCAGTCGTCCAGGCGGTTGGGCTCGGGCGCAGGCAAGGCGGCGTCGCGAGCCAGTACGGCCAGGGCGCCGGGGCGTTCGGCAATAATGCGGGCCAGCGCGTCTTCGGCCAGCTGCAGCGCATTGCGCAGGTTGATTTCGCTGGCCACAACCAGATCAAGCCGGGCCTGGGCTTCGTGGGCGTCGGTGATGGTGGTGGCGCCCAGTTCGAAACTTTGTTGAGCGGCTCTGAGCTGGGTTTCAATGGCGGCTTTTTCGCTCAGCAGGGCGCGCAGGCTGTCCTGGGCGGCCAGCACATCAAAATACGCCTGTGCCGTGCGCAGTAAAAGGTCCTGATAGGCGATGCGGTAGGCAATGTCGGCCTGGCTGGCCAGGTAGTCGGCCTGCTGCAGGGAGTTCCAGGCAGGCAGATTGAACAGGGGCTGCACCAGCGCCAGCGACCAGGCGGCCCGCCGCTGGCTCTCGCTGCCCGAAAGGTTGCGGGCGCGGCGGCTGTTGTCGAGGTCGGCGCCTGCGTCAGCCGCTACATAGGGCAGCAGCTGCGCGCGGGCTTGCGGCACGCGTTCCTGTCCGGCTGTTCTGGCGTACCCGCTGGCGGCATAAATGGGGTCGCGTTCAAGAGCGAGCTGCCAGACTTCCATGAGATCGCGGCCATGCGCGGATGACTGGCCCGCAAACAGGGCCAGAACCAGCGGCAGGGAATGCCAGATGCGCAGCCGCATTCAGAATTTGAATTGGGAGATTGTCACGCCGCGCAGCGGCTTGATGAAGGTGTCGAACACGGGCGTGCTTTCAAAGCTGGCAGCGCTGCTGCGGGTGATGCGGTAGGCTGTCATGACCGGAGCCTGGCCCACAATCACGACCAGGCGGCCGCCTACGCGCAACTGATACTTGAGCGCGTCGGGCACAGCGGGCACAGAGCCGGTGACCAGAATGGCGTCGTATTCGGTGGTGCCCCAGCCTTCATGGGCATCGCCGGTTTCGACCGTCACGTTGTGCACCTGGTTGCGCTTGAGGTTTTCGGCGCCGAAGGCAGCCAGGCGGCTATCGACTTCTACCG
>JAAZDZ010000285.1 GCA_012512545.1 Alcaligenaceae bacterium
CGTTTCCGGCAGAGAGAATCACACACGATCAAGCCCTGCGTATCATGGATATGCCTTGGGGAATAGGCACGGCAAGTCGGATCGCTCTGTGCAGAGTTCGATTGCCAATGATCCGACACCCGGCAAAGATGAGCCAGCAACACCATCTGGAACATCGAATAACGCAGCGCCGAGTGGCGCTCGAGGTCTTCTTGCGAGGATGGGGGTTGTGTTTGGCGACAATCCAGAAAGTCCAGTGAAGAGCTATTCTTTCGTCGACAAGAACGATAATACTTGGGTAATTAACGTGACTCAGCCTGGGCACGGGTTGCACTTCGGTTATGTGTTGCGTGGTTCTGTGGATGGCATGGCGCTATCAATCGGAGAGGGATGGGCTGTCCCTCAGGTGGTTCCCGGTCTAAGCGAGTACATCAATAGTGTCTGGTACGGCCACAATCAGAAGAACATCGACGATGCAAAGTAAAGCGATCCGCGCCCTCATCGTTGCAGTGGTAGGCATCCTTTTGTTGATACCTAGCTTAATCATGGCCTACGCTTGGGGAGGAACGCTCAACTTGGAGGTTGCCACTGTTGCTACGCTGGTCACAGCTGCAACTGCAAGGTGGATGCCTAGGTTGAAGTGGGTGATTGCTTCTATAGCGGCCCTGCTCATTGCTGTGCCGCCATATCCGTACTGGACAAATTGGGATGAAAGTCGCGGTCAGTACTTGCATTTTTTCCATGGATTCACTTTTCAAACCATTCCTGTCTTTACATTTGCGATTGTGTTTGCATTGGCGATTTTGCTCTTTGCTGTGATGTTCCGGTCGATCAATAAGGGGCAGAGACCTCAACAGTAACGGGACCAAGTGCACTTCCTGATCGCCCATGAAACACAAGGCCCGCATCCGCGGGCCTTGTCGTTGTTGTGCTGTTGATCGTGTTGCTCAGCCTTCGGCGGCCTTCTTCTCGTTCGCTCGTGCCGGCTGCATGCGCAACTGCGACTGCTTGGCCTGGTGCTTGAGGATGAGCCCTTCGAGCACGGCCTGCGCGGTCTTGTAATGACCCAGCAGGTTCTGCGCAGTTCAGGCCGCTAGAGCATATGGCCCATAGCTTCGCCCAAGCCAGCAGCGCGCGGGTGGTGTGCCTGGGGCCGTTGTTGGGCGTGATCGTGTCGAAGTCCACACCAGATTCCGGATACCCTTAAAATAGTGGTCTTTTGGCCAGCCCCATGCCCGAAACCCGGACCCGGGCGCCCGTCCCGGGCGCCGCACTTGCCAGGCTGCTGGCCCGGATGACCGGGCAGGACGCGCCGCCGCCGCCGCAGGCCCCCGTTGAACGACTGGGCGACTGGCTGGAATGGCAGCGGGCGGTGGCGCTGTCGCGGGCGCTGGACGGCGAGCCTGGGGCCAGCGCGCCGGGAGACGCGGTGCCGGAGCCGGCGGATGCCCCGGCGAACGCGACCGATGAAGCCCTCGCCGCCGAGTGCCGCCGCGTGCGCGCCGCGCTCGAGGACGCGATCGCGGACGAAAGCCGCGACTGGACCCTGCCCTTGTACCCGCGGCGGAGCGAGGACCCGGCCTCGGCCGCGGCCGGCGCCGCCGCGGTGCAGCGCCACTGCCAGGGCCTGCAGCGCGACCTGCAGTCGGCCACCGGGCGCCTGCGCGGCGAGCTGCGCGAGC
>JAAZDZ010000286.1 GCA_012512545.1 Alcaligenaceae bacterium
AGTCAGGACAGCCCCGCCTACAGCGCCCGCGCCCGCGCCTATCGCGGTATTACGCCCCTGTCGCGACATGCCCCCGCAGGCAGTCAGGCTGGCAAGCAGGACAACCGTCACAGCGCCCGCAGCAATTCGTTTACCTGTTTTCATAAATCGCTCCTGATAGTTGCGTAGCCTCGCACAGCAACCGTCATGCCCGGCCTTGCGCGCCTGGCACACGTTGCAGGCGCACGCCACACGCGCGTGACAGCGGATGGCACAGCATTTGCTTGGACGTTTTCGCCTTTGCACTACACAAGGAGTTAATGATGAAGATGAAAACGCTTGCAACCGCACTCACTGTCAGCCTGCCCCTGGTTTTCGGCGGTGCTTATGCGCAGACAACCACTTCTCCGGAAACAGGCAACAACCGCTCTGCCGCAGGCGACGCAATGACCACCAACCCCACGCCTCAACCCGACACGGGCGTCGGCCCGGATGGCACCACCAGCCCCGTTCCCGGGGCTGCTGCGACAACCGCCCCGGGCGCAACCGGCAGCACCACGCCCGACGCAACAGCGCCCGGCATGGAAACTAACCCAGGCTCAGCCACAGCCACCACCGAAGCCATCACCGGCTGGAGCGCCAAGGACGATCTGATTGGTAAAAGCGTCTTCAACGAAAACGATGAAAAAATCGGTGATGTGAATGACCTGGTGATTGCCTCTGATGGTCAGACGATGTATGTGCTGATCGGCGCTGGCGGCTTTCTGGGCATGGGCAGCAAGCATGTGGCCGTACCTTATGACAGGTTCGAGCGCCGTGATGACCGCATTCTGCTGTCCGGCTACACCAAGGAACAACTGAAGGCGCTGCCGGAAGTCAGCACCGAACGTTAACTCATCAGCAACCCTGGAACCCGCGCCGCCCTGCGCGGCGGGTTCCAGCGGCACATCTGGAGGCGCTTACCTGAAATGAATGGCCCCCTGGCAGTCCCTCGACACGATGCGGTCGTTCTGCATGCTTCGCGTGCCGACCTGCCCGAGCATGAGGCGTTGATTCATCGCGACATCGCCCTGCGTATCGCCGACCTGATGGATGTTCCTTTCGAAGGTGTCTTTGATCGCGCACGCCATGCAGGAAAACGCTGTTACTTCGTGCCCGCCTGCACGATTGTGGGCGCTGACCTCAAGAGCATATTGGGCATCACGAGTGAAATGGACCTGTTCGGCGGTTACGCGGAACATGCTTTCATGCCGACCAAAGCCATCAGCCATGGATTGGTGAGCCCGCACGCCTGTCGGCCGGTGGGCTGGTCCCAGGGCTTCAGCGAACAGGTCGCTCATGCCACCCTGCCCGGGTTCACGGCGTTTTCCAGCGATGATGCGCGCCAGGCCGCTCAGGAACTGATGGCGCTGAACGGGGCTATCCGCCTGAAACCGGTACACGCTACGGCGGGGCGCGGCCAGATGCTGATCAGCGATGCCCGTCAACTGGACAGCGCCTTGGCCCGACAGGACAGCGCCGCCATGAAAGCCTGTGGCCTGGTGCTGGAAACTCACTTGAACGAAGTGACGACCTACAGCGTGGGCCAGGTGCGGCTGCCCGCCCTGACCGCCAGCTATATCGGCACTCAGTGCCTGACGCGGGATAATGCCGGCGAACCTGTTTACGGCGG
>JAAZDZ010000287.1 GCA_012512545.1 Alcaligenaceae bacterium
AGTGCGGCCATAGCGCTCCTGCACCAGGCCCGCCAGTTGTTCCGCATTGCCTTCCACCCGGGTCAGCTCATCATCGGTGAGATCGCCCCAAGCCTCTTTGGCTTTGCCCTTGATCTGTTTCCATTGGCCCTTGACGGTGTCTTCGTTCATCTTCAGCTCCTGTGATCTGCAGCCCTGCGCCGCATCGCCCCCCACAAAGCAAACCCCATGCCCGGAAACAAGGTGTCCTGAACAATTACCCCTGGACAATTTATTCGCAACGTCGGCCTTTCTCCCCTGCACTCTTCTATAGTCCCTGAACAGCCCACCGCTGAAAATCATCTTGCTCATCATTTTTTTTGTGCATACAATAAATTAAAATCAGCTACGATCCGGTAAAAAACATTCGCAACATTACCGAACGCGGCTTGTCATTTGAACGAGCGGGCGATTTCGATTTTGAAACAGCGAAATTCTGGCTTGACGAGCGACAGGTCTATTCCGAGAGTCGTTTCGTAGCGATCGGATACCTCGACAACCGGCTTCATGTTCTGGTGTTTTGCGAAGTCAACCAGGGTATCCGGGTGATCAGTTTCAGAAAAGCGAATGCCAGAGAAGGAGAACGTCATGGTTTCACGCTTACCCGTCATTGATGACGATGGCGAAGTGGGTGATCTGTCTCAAACCGACCCTGCTCTTTTCAAGTCTCTGAAAGAAATGCCCCCCTCCCTGCAATCCAAGCTGAGGGGGCGCCCCAAAGCTCAGGTCACCAAAGAACGCATCACCATCCGCCTGTCTCCCGAAGTGCTGCAATCGTTCCGCGCAACAGGCAAGGGCTGGCAAACACGTATCGACACGGCCCTCAAGGACTGGCTCAAGGCCCATACGCCTTGAAATCTGGCACAGACCACCAAAAAAACGCCACACCCATACAAATGGAGTGTGGCGTTTTTTGATGCTTCAGCCGGAAGGGATCAGGCGGGTACGGGTTCCGGCATCAGGCGCACGCCGGGTTGGGACACCACCGACAGCGCGGGGCGCAGGCCGGTAAGCATGTATTCGATGAGTTCGCGCACCGGGCGGATGGCGCTGCCAAAAGGCAGCTTGTCGGCGCCACGGAAGAACAGGCCGCGATTGACATCGCCTTCCAGAGCATAAGCCAGACGGGTGTCGATACAGAACTGGCCCTGCTTGGATATGCCGTCGCGCAGACCGCACTGGGCCAGGCAATCGAATGCCACCGTGCACGGCTTGACCTTGGCAATATTCTGCAGCCGGGCTTCGTTCTTCAGGTAGTTGTCCAGCCAGGGCGTGCGCACGGCACGCGCTGGCAGACCGGCCACGCTCATGAAGGTGACGATGTCTTCGGGCTGGGCTTCAGCCAGCACCCGCTTGAAGTTCACATGCGCATCGCCTTCTTCGCTGACAGCGAAAGGCGTGCCCATCTGCACCGCGTTGGCACCGAGGGAAAGCAATTCCCTGAATTGTTCGTGGCTGTGAATACCGCCTGCAGTGATAAGCGGGATGTTTTCCTGTTCGAGGTCGAGGTCTTTCAGCAGCTGACGCGTGCCTTCCAGCACGGTGGGAAACGCGTAGGACGGATCGTTGATGCGATCAGACGTGGGCGAACCCAGGTGCCCGCCCGCAAAGCGGGGGTTCTCGATGACGATGGCATCGGGCAGGCGGTTCTTGCGCATCCATTTCTTGAGGATGACGGCAATGCCGCGTACATCGGACAAAATAGGAATGATGGCAGTTTGCGGAAAATCGACCGTGAGTTCGGGGAGATCGAGCGGCAGCCCGGCACCCACCACCACGGCGTCGGCCCCGCTTTCGCAGGACCGGCGGATATATTCGGGGTATTGCTCAACCGCCTTCATGACGTTGACGCCAATGGCGCCATTGCCACCCGACAGCTTTTTGGCAGCCTGTATTTCGCGATCGAGCGCGATAAGGTTGACCTCGTTGATAAGCGCCTTATCGCGCGAACGCCGGGTCTGCTCCATGAGATCGGGGTGATGGCGGCGCAGATCGACACTGGAAATTGTGCCGAAGGCACCCAGCGACGCTACGGTGCCGGCCAGCCGATGGGCGGAAATGCCCACGCCCATGCCGCCCTGAACGATAGGCAGGAGGGATCTGCCTTAGACTTTGAGGCGCTCCAATGCAGTATGCAACACGCTAGAAATCCTTAAAATTCATGCTTTGTGGTGACAGAGAAGCACTGA
>JAAZDZ010000288.1 GCA_012512545.1 Alcaligenaceae bacterium
CGCATTGTGTCCGTCAGTTACCTGGGGCTGACCCGCGAAAAGACCCCGGCGGCGGGCGAAACGGCCAACTGGCAGGACTGGTACCGTTATTTTCCCTGGGAAGACTGGCGTGAAGGCCCGCCCGCCATCATGGAAGGCGAAATTCTGCCGCGCCTGAACGAATGGGTGGCCGGGGCGCCAGATGGAGCGAGCCGTGAACGCCGACGCCGCCGCGTCGCGCTCACGTTCAGCCCCGACCCCGAAACCTGGAATGAAGAACTGGCGCTGCAGCGCTATGAACTTCTGTACGAGGTGGGGTGCGTGCCTGAAGCGCTGCGGCGCTTGAACGACAATGCCCGCAGCGTGGTGCCTGGCACCGCCATGCCGCACGATCACCGGCGCATTCTGGCCACTGCCATGGCGCGGCTGCGCGCAAAAATCCGCTATCACCCGGTGGTGTTCGAACTGATGTCGGAACGCTTCACCCTGCTGCAGCTGCAGCAGGCTTTCGAGGCGGTCGCAGGGCGGCTGCTGCACAAGCAGAATTTTCGCCGCTTCATTGAGCAGCAGGCCCTGGTGGAAGAAACTGGCGCTATGGAACGCGGCGTAGCCGGCCGCCCGGCCAAGCTGTTTCAATTCCGCCGCGATGTCATGGCGGGGCGCGCCATTGCGGGCAGCAAGCTGCCGCTGGCGCGTTAGAAAACCTCGGTTGCTGCAGGAACCGGCCTGAAGGTGAATTAATCTCGTGCCACCGGGGCATCGGGCTGGTGGCACCATTCGCTCCACGACCCGGGATAGAGAATGCCGCCTGTCAGGCCCGCAGCCTCCATGGCCAGCAGGTTGTGGCAGGCGCTCACGCCCGATCCGCATTGGTGGATCACCTGTTGCGCGGGGGTATTGCCCAGTAGTGCCTGGAATTCCTTACGCAGGATATCTGCCGTCTTGAAGCGGCCCTGGGCATCAAGGTTTTCCTTGTACGGGCGGTTGAGTGCGCCAGGGATGTGGCCGCCTACGGGATCAAGGGTTTCGTTTTCACCGCGAAAGCGGTCAGCGGCGCGCGCGTCCAGCACCTGGCGCTGGCGGCTTTCCACATTGGCCAGCACCTCTGCGTAGTGGGTCATGAGGCTGTTTTGCGGGCGCGCGTTCAGGGAGCCGCGTTCTGGGCGGGGCACCACAGTGGAAAGTTCGCCGCCTGCCTCGGTCCAGGCTCGCAAGCCGCCATCCAGCACACGCACTTTGTCGTGGCCGATCCAGCGCAGCAGCCACCACAGCCGCGCGGCGAACATGGAGTCTTCTGCGTCGTAGGCGATGATGAGGCTGTTGCTGTTGGCGCCCAGTGCGGCCATGCCATCTGCAAAGACCTGCGGGTCGGGCAGGGGGTGACGGCCATTCGTGCCGTTTCCGGGCTGACTCAGCAGGGTGCCGAGGTCTGCATGAACGGCCCCGGGAATATGCCCTTGAGAATAGGTTTGGGCGCCCGCTGCAGGGTCGGTCAGCGCATAGCTGCAATCGACAAGCAGGATGTTGTCGTTATCTTGATTCAGTAACGCAGCCAGTTCGCTGGCTTTGATCAGAGCGGATGTAGGCATGAGGTTTCCTTGAAAGATAAGGGCCAGAGCGTATCAGATCATGGGGACGAGGTAAGCGGGGCGGAATATTGCGCAGGAAGTGGGGTCGGATGTAAGATGTATTCTAAATACATCTTATAACCATTTGAACTGGCAGGACTCATGGACATACAGCGTTTCAAGCATCAGCATGTGGACATTCTTCAACGCATTGACGCGTTGCGCAAACTGGCTCATGGCGGCATCCAGACCAATTCGCATACCATCGCCCAGCAAGTCCAGGACCTGGGAAAAGTCGTGAACCTGCACCTTGCGATTGAAGACCGTATCCTGTACCCGGCTGTTCGCAAGACGGCCGATGCCAGAATTGCCGCCATGGGCCAAGCCTATCAGGAAGAAATGAAGGGCATTGCCAACCGCTATATACGTTTCACCAATACCTGGTCGGACCCGGCTCGCGTGGCCGCCGAACCCGATGCCTTCAGGGACGCGGCCAATACTGTGCTGAAAATGGTGTACCAGCGGATGCAGCGCGAAAACCGCGAATTCTATCCCGCCATCGAGAACATTTAGTGTTCTGTCAGGACGCCAGGGCGGCGCGCGCCAGTCTGGCCCGGAAGGCAGCGGCGCGCCCGCGTGTCTGCTACTGCATGGCTTCCAGCAGGCTGGCGCTGATGGTGCGCATATTGTTCAGGCCCTCGCCAACGATATACCAGCCGTTCGGGTCAACATACACCACCCGGCCTTCTTTGAACGCCTGAGTCTGGCTGAGTTCGGGGTGGGCCGCCAATGTATCGGCCGCCGTGCGTTCGCCGCCGTTGATGGCGCCACGATCCAGCACCAGCAGCCAGTCGGGTTCTGCCGCAGCCACGGCGCTCACGGCCTGGGCGCGCTGTTCGGCCAGCGCCTTGGCTTCAGGGGAGCCGGGTTCGGGGCGCGGCGCGGCGGCTGTGTTGGGGTCCCTGGCGGGCAGAACGGATTCCAGGCCCGTGAGTTCATAGGCATAGCCGAAGCGATCGCCCGGCGCATGAGGAATCACGTTGCCGCGGATGGAAAACAGCAGGGCGCCTTTTTTCCCCTGGCTGGCCTGGTGCAGGGCTTCAAGGTTTTTGTCGATGCTGGCGAGCGCCGCCCGGGCCTGCTCTTCCTTGCCAAATGCCTGGCCCAGCGCCAGATTGGTTTCGCGGAAGGATTTCAGGAAAGCATTGGGGGCGCTGGTGAAGCTGACAGTGGGGGCAAGTTTGGACAGTTCAGGCACGGCGGGTAGCGA
>JAAZDZ010000289.1 GCA_012512545.1 Alcaligenaceae bacterium
GCCATAGCCCGATCGTCTGCGTTTTCGATTGCTGGTGGGGGTGATACTCTGGCAGCCATTGCCAAATATGGCATTGTTGATGATATTGACTACATTTCGACGGGTGGCGGCGCGTTCTTGGAATTTCTGGAAGGCAAGGGTTTGCCTGCCGTGACGGTTCTTGAGGATCGCGCGAAGTAGGCTTTCAGCGCTGCTTCCCTTTGCAGGGGCAGTCTTCATGGCTGCCTGACACCGAAGGAGCGGGAATGACGACGTACATGAATTTCATTGGCAATGAATGGGCTGCGGCTGACGATGGGCGCACCCTGGAAGTGCTCGACCCTTCCACTGGCGAGGCGTTTGCCCAGATCGCGCGGTCTGGCGAGGCGGAAGTCGGGCGGGCGGTGCAGGCAGCCCGCCAGGCTTTTGAGGGGGCCTGGGGCCAGATGGCACCAGCGGCCCGCAGCCGCCTGATGCTGGGCATGGCGCAGCGCCTGCTGGATCACGTTGATGAACTCGCCGAGCTGGAACAGCGCGATACCGGCAAGCCCTCGCGCCAGGCGCGCGCCGATGCCCTGGCCGTGGCGCGCTATTTTGAATTCTATGGCGGGGCGGTCGATAAGCTGCACGGCCAGACCATTCCCTATCCGCAGGATTTCACCGTACTGACCCTGCGCGAGCCTCATGGCGTCACAGGCCATATCGTGCCCTGGAACTACCCCTTGCAGATTTTCGGGCGCAGCGTGGCTGCGGCGCTGGCAGCAGGCAATGCCTGCGTGGTCAAACCCGCTGAAGACGCCTGCCTGTCGCTGTTGCGGGTGGCAGCCATACTTGCGGAAGCCGGTTTGCCATCGGGCGCTCTGAACATCGTGACTGGCCTGGGCGCTGAAGCAGGCGCCGCGCTGGCCGCTCACCCGGGCATCAACCACCTTTCATTCACCGGCTCGCCTCAGACCGGCCAGCTGGTGCAGCAGGCGGCAGCGGCCAACTTTGTTCCCGTCACCCTGGAACTGGGCGGCAAATCGCCGCAGATTGTGTTTTCCGATGCCGACATCGAAGCCGCTCTGCCCGTGCTGCTCAACGCCATTATCCAGAACGCAGGCCAGACCTGCTCGGCGGGCAGCCGCGTACTGATACAGCGGGCGATTTATTCCGATGTCATTGCCCGGCTGGCCGAACTGTTCAAGGCGACCCGCACCGGCGCGGCCGCCGACGACCCGGACTGCGGCCCGCTGATCAATGCGCGGCAGCTGGCCAGGGTGAAGGAACTCCTGCGCCAGGCGGAAGCGGGGGGTATTTCGGTGGCGGCGCTCGGCCAGCTGGATGCCAATGCGCCCAAAGGCGGCTTTTATCAGGTTCCCATGTTGTTGAGCGATGTACCGCCCGACCATCCTGTGGCCCAGGAAGAGATTTTCGGCCCGGTGCTGTGCGCCATTCCCTTCGATACCGAAGCAGAGGCTTTGCGTATTGCCAATGGCACGGCCTATGGGCTGGTGGCGGGAGTCTGGACTCAGGATGGCGGCCGCCAGTTCCGCATGGCCCGCAAGCTGCGCGCAGGCCAGGTGTTTATCAATAACTATGGCGCAGCCGGTGGCGTGGAACTGCCGTTTGGCGGTTCCGGGCAGTCCGGTTATGGCCGTGAAAAAGGGTTTGAAGCGCTGTATGGCTTCACCCATCTGAAGACGGTCGCGCTGCAGCATGGCTGATTCAAGGAGTATTTCAATGCATGATGCAGGTCGTTTGCAGCGGCGGCATCCTGACGATCTCATCGTCGGGCTGGTTTCGGTTTCCGACCGGGCTGCCGCTGGCGACTACCAGGACCAGGGCATTCCCGCCCTGCAGTCCTGGCTGGCGGAAACCCTGACGGCCGAGCCGCAGTTCGTCAGCAGGCTGGTGCCCGATGATCAACAGACGGTTTCCGCAACCCTGGTCGAACTTGTCGATGAACTGGGCTGCGACCTGGTGCTGACAACCGGCGGCACCGGCCCGGCCCGGCGCGACATCACGCCCGAAGCCACTCTGGCTGTAGCCACGCGGGAAATGCCGGGGTTTGGCGAACAAATGCGCCAGGTCAGCCTGGCTTTCGTACCGACGGCAATTCTGTCACGCCAGGTCGCTGTGCTGCGCGAAACCGCCGATCACGCCGCGCTCATCATCAACCTGCCGGGCCAGCCCAAGGCCATCCGCGAAACGCTGGAAGGCTTGCGCGATGAAAACGGCAAGGTTGTCGTGACCGGCGTGTTCGCCGCCGTGCCTTATTGCCTGGATCTCATCGGCGGCCCCTATGTGGATACCAAGGCCGAAATCGTGAAAACCTTTCGCCCCAAGAGCGCCATACGGGCCACGCCGCAAGCCTGAATCCCGCCCCGGCATGCAGTGTGCTGCAGGCCGGGGCCAAGCAAACATTCGTGTTCGCCCTTAAAATTCACTCTGTTTCGTATTCAACCCTATTTACAGACTTCAGGAGGTCACGACATGGCCCTGGTTTCCATGCGCCAGCTGCTGGATCACGCAGCCGAGAACGGCTACGGCATCCCGGCTTTCAACGTCAATAATCTGGAACAGGTACAGGCCATCATGGAAGCGGCGGCTGAAACCGACAGCCCCGTCATCATGCAAGCCTCCGCCGGTGCCCGCAAATATGCAGGCGAAGGTTTTCTCAAGCATCTGATTCAGGCTGCGGTTGAAACCTACCCGCATATTCCTGTGGTGATGCACCAGGATCACGGCCAATCGCCTGCCGTGTGCCAGGGCGCCATCGAGCTGGGTTTTTCCAGTGTCATGATGGACGGTTCCCTGGAAGCAGACGGCAAAACCATTGCCGATTACGAATACAACGTCGAGGTCACGCGCAAGGTCGTCGAAATGGCCCACAAACTGGGCGTGACGGTCGAGGGCGAACTCGGCTGCCTGGGTTCGCTTGAGACGATGCAAGGCGATAAGGAAGACGGCCACGGTGCTGAAGGCACGCTGACGCTCGACCAACTGCTGACCGACCCAGAACAAGCTGCCGACTTCACACGCCGCACTCAGCTTGACGCTTTGGCCATTGCTATTGGCACCAGCCATGGGGCGTATAAGTTCACGCGCAAGCCCACCGGCGACATTTTGTCGATTCAGCGAGTGAAGGAAATCCACGCCCGTTTGCCTAATACTCACTTGGTGATGCACGGCAGCTCTAGCGTTCCGCAGGAACTGCTGGCGGAAATCCGTGAGTTTGGCGGTGATATGAAAGAAACTTACGGCGTTCCTGTAGAAGAGATTCAGGAAGCCATTAAGTATGGCGTGCGCAAGGTGAATATCGACACCGACATCCGCTTGGCCATGACAGCCGCCGTGCGTCGTTTCTTGGCAGAAAATCCTTCAAAGTTCGACCCGCGCGAATTCCTCAAGCCTGCACGTGAAGCCGCCAAGGCCATTTGCGTGGCACGCTATCAGCAATTCGGCGCAGCCGGCAATGCCAGCAAGATCAAGCCGATTGCGCTGACGGAAATGGCGCGCCGCTACGCTGCAGGCGAGCTTAAACAAGTTGTGAATTAAAGCGCGTTTGCGCGGTTTGGAATCGAATACTCAAGGATGACATCGTGGTTCAGGCCCTCCATCAATCGACTATAAAATCCCTGCCATTGCTGGGGCGCGGCAAAGTGCGCGACATGTACGCCGTGGGAGACGACAAGCTCCTCATCGTGGCGACCGACCGCATTTCCGCGTTCGATGTCATTCTCGACGACCCGATTCCGGGCAAGGGAGAAGTGCTTACCCGCTTGACCGACTTCTGGCTGGAAAAGCTCGCTCACATCATTCCCAACCATTCGACCGGCGTTGACCCTACCGAGGTGGTGGCGCCTGATGAACGTGATCAGGTCGTCGGGCGGGCCGTGGTGGTTAAGCGGCTGCGTCCCATTCTGGTTGAGTGCGTGGCTCGGGGCTATTTGATTGGTTCCGGC
>JAAZDZ010000290.1 GCA_012512545.1 Alcaligenaceae bacterium
ATATCCCGCAGTTCATGCTTGGCGATACCCGGCAGGCATTGATTCGCATTGCCGCCGCCTGGCGCCGTTTGTTCGACCTGCCGCTGATCGCAGTGACGGGGAGCAATGGCAAGACTACCACCAAGGAAATGATCGCCGCCATTCTGAAAGCATGGCTGGGCGAGGATTCCATGGTGGCGACCCGGGGCAACCTGAATAACGACATTGGCGTGCCGCTCAGCCTGCTGCGCCTGTCACGCGAGCATCGGGCCGCGGTTTTTGAGCTGGGAATGAATCACCCCGGTGAAATCGCCCTGCTCGCCGATATTGCCCGTCCGACCATCGCTTTGGTCAATAACGCGCAGCGCGAACATCAGGAATTTATGCACACCGTTGATGCCGTGGCCCAGGAAAATGGCACGGTATTGCAGGGGTTGGGCAGTGCTGGCGTGGCCGTTTATCCCGGCGATGATGCTTACAGCGGCCTGTGGCGCGATATGGCGGGCGATGCCCGCAGCCTGTGCTTTGGTTTCGAATCGCGTTTTCAGGTTTACGCTGACGAAATACATGCCGAACCCACGCGCACGGGCTTCCGTCTGCATACCCCTCTGGGTGCTGTGTCAGTCACCTTGAATGTGGCAGGTGTGCACAACCTGCGCAATGCGCTGGCGGCGGCGGCCTGCGCTGTGGCCGCAGGGGCGCCCCTGGAAGCCGTTGCCAGCGGCCTTGAGGCGTTCAATCCGGTGGCGGGACGGATGCAATTGCATACACTGCCGGATGGCCATCAGCTCATTGATGACAGTTACAATGCCAATCCTGATTCCGTGCGGGCAGCCATTGATGTTCTGGCCGACCTGCCCGGACGCCGTACTCTGGTGCTTGGCACCATGGGGGAAATCGGCGAAAACAGTCCCGCCATGCATGCCGAAGTCGGCGCCTACGCTCTGGAGCGCGGCATCGACATGCTTTTCACGTTTGGCAATGACGCCGCCCACGCTGCTCACGCGTTTGGGGGCGGCGCGTTGTCGTTTGAAGACATCCCCAGTCTGGTCGCCGCTCTGGCCGATCAGCCGCCCGGACATGTCCTCGTAAAAGGATCGCGCAGTACTCGAATGGAAAGAGTCATAGAAGAAATCATCCCGGCCCAGAACGGACAAACGGGGGGGCATCATGCTGCTTGAGCTGGCGCGTTGGCTGTCTGATGAGCATGTCAGGGCCTTTGGGGTCTTTGAATACATTACCCTGCGAGCCGTGCTGGCCTGCGCCACGGCGTTGCTGATCGGCCTGCTGGCCGGGCCCTGGGTGATACGCCGCCTGACCGAACTGAAAATCGGCCAGGCTGTCCGCGCCTATGGCCCCGAAAGCCACTTGCAGAAAACCGGCACACCCACTATGGGCGGCGCCCTGATTCTGATCAGCATCGGCGTGGCAACTCTGTTGTGGGCCGACTGGACCAACCGCTTCGTATGGGTGGTGCTGCTGGTGACGTTTGGCTTCGGCTGGATAGGCTGGGCCGACGACTACAAGAAAGTCGTCAATCGTGACCCGGAAGGCATGTCTTCGCGGCGCAAGTTCTGCTATCAGGCCATTATCGGCGTGGTGGCATCCATTTACCTGACTTTCGCGGTGGCCGCGCCCGACAGCGCCGAGCTCTGGCCGCTGTTTCGCGACTGGGTGCTGAGCGGCTTCACGATGCCGCTGCCTACCCGCGCCGACCTCATCGTGCCTTTTTTCAAGTCAGTCAGCTATCCGCTGGGTGTATTCGGTTTCGCAGCGCTTACCTGGCTGGTGATTGTAGGTTCCAGCAATGCAGTGAACCTGACGGATGGCCTGGATGGCCTGGCCATCATGCCGACGGTCATGGTGGGCAGCGCTCTGGGGATTTTCGCTTATGTGGTGGGGCGGGTCGATTACTCCAAATATCTGCTGTTTCCCTATATTCCCGGCGCGGGCGAGCTGATGGTGCTGTGCGCTGCGATTGGCGGAGCCGGCC
>JAAZDZ010000291.1 GCA_012512545.1 Alcaligenaceae bacterium
CAATACATTCGCGTGATGTTCGACGAAATCACGCGCATCCTGAATCACCTGATGTCGCTGGGTTCGCACGCACTCGACGTCGGCGCCATGGCGGTCTTCCTGTACGCCTTCCGCGAACGCGAAGATCTCATGGACGTCTACGAAGCCGTTTCGGGCGCCCGCATGCACGCGGCTTACTATCGCCCTGGCGGCGTCTACCGCGACCTCCCCGACACCATGCCCCAGTACGATGGCGGCAGCAAATACCGCAGCGAAAAAGAACTGCGCGCCATGAACGATGCGCGTTCCGGCTCGCTGCTCGATTTCATCGAAGACTTCACCAACCGCTTCCCGGCCTGTGTGGACGAATACGAAACCCTGCTGACCGACAACCGCATCTGGAAGCAGCGTCTGGTTGATGTCGGGGTGGTCTCGCCCGAACTGGCCATGGCCATGGGCTTTACGGGCCCCATGCTGCGCGGTTCCGGCATCGAATGGGACATCCGCAAGAACGAACCCTATGAAGTCTACGACCGCGTCGAATTCGACGTTCCCGTTGGCGTCAATGGCGACTGCTACGACCGCTACCTGTGCCGTATCGCAGAAATGCGCGAAAGCAACCGCATCATCCGTCAGTGCGTGGAATGGCTGCGCAACAACCCCGGTCCGGTCATCGTCGATAACTACAAGGTCGCGCCGCCGCCCAGGGAACGCATGAAAGAGGGCATGGAAGACCTCATCCACCACTTCAAGCTGTTCACCGAAGGCATGCATGTGCCTGCGGGCGAATCCTACGCTGCGGTGGAACACCCCAAGGGCGAGTTCGGCATCTACATGGTGTCCGATGGCGGCAACAAGCCGTATCGCATGAAGATCCGGGCTCCGGGCTTCGCTCATTTGCAGTCCCTGGACGTCATGTCACGCGGCCACATGCTGGCCGACGCCGTCACCATCATCGGCACCCAGGACATCGTGTTCGGCGAGATCGACCGCTAAGGCCGTCGCCAAGGTATATACCGGATTTCAACTATGCTGCTTTCCGCACAGGCTTATCAAAGAATCGACCGGGAACTCGCCAAGTTCCCGGCAGACCAGAGAAGGTCCGCCATCATGGCTGCGCTGACCATTGCTCAGGAAGAGAAAGGCTGGGTATCCTCCGAAGTTGTCGCCGACGTGGCCGATTACATCGGAGTGCCCGCCATCGCCGTTCAGGAAGTCCTGAGCTTCTACGACATGTACGACCGGCACCCGGTGGGGCGCTTCAAGATCACGGTGTGCACCAACTTGCCATGCGCTTTGCGCGACGGCGTGAAGTCGGGTGAATACCTCAAGGAAAAACTGGGTATCGACTACGGCGAAACCACGCCGGACGGCCTGTTTTCCCTTGCCGAAGGCGAGTGCATGGGCTCGTGTGGCGATTCTCCGGTCATGCTGCTGAACAATCACCACATGTGTGTGCGCATGGAGCAAGGCAGGATTGACGAAATGATTGAAGAACTCAAGAAGCAGGGGGAATCCGCATGAGTGCTCCGGATTTTCTGCAACGATTCGCCCAGGGCCTGAACCCTGACCCGGGCAGCGATCTCTCCACCAGCATGATCTTCCACGGCCGCCACATTCAGCCGCAGCTGCTGGACGGCCTGGATGGCAGCAACTGGGGCCTGGAAGACTACGTCAAGCGCGGCGGCTACGAAGCCTTGCGCAAAATCCTTTCCACCGGCATGACCCCCGACGACGTCATCGCCGAACTGAAAGCCTCTTCCTTGCGCGGCCGTGGCGGCGCGGGCTTCCCCACCGGCCTGAAGTGGAGCTTCATGCCGCGCACCCTGCCGGGCCAGAAATACCTGGTCTGCAACTCCGACGAAGGCGAGCCCGGCACATTCAAAGACCGCGACCTGCTGCGCTTCAACCCGCACCTGGTGATCGAAGGCATGGCCATTGCCGCCTACTCCATGGGCATCAGCGTCGGCTACAACTACATTCACGGCGAAATCTTCGAAGTCTACAAACGCTTTGAAGAAGCGCTCGAACAGGCGCGCGCCGCAGGCTTTCTGGGCGAAAACATCCTGGGTTCCGAATTCAGCTTCCAGCTCCATGCCTTCCATGGTTATGGCGCTTATATCTGCGGCGAAGAAACCGCCTTGCTGGAATCGCTGGAAGGCAAAAAGGGCCAGCCGCGCTTCAAGCCGCCTTTCCCGGCCAGCTTCGGCCTGTACGGCAAGCCCACCACCATCAACAACACGGAAACCTTCGCTTCCGTGCCGTGGATCATCCGCAACGGCGGCCAGGCTTACCTGGATATCGGTGTACCCAATGCGGGCGGCACCAAAATCTTTTCCGTGTCGGGCGACGTCGAGCTTCCCGGCAACTACGAGGTGCCGCTGGGCACGCCCTTCAGCAAGCTGCTGGAACTGGCTGGCGGAATGCGCGGCGGGCGTAAGCTCAAGGCCGTGATTCCCGGCGGCTCATCCGCGCCCGTGCTGCCTGCCGACATCATGATGGAAACCAATCTCGATTACGATTCCATCGCCAAGGCAGGCTCCATGCTGGGGTCGGGCGCCGTCATCGTCATGGACGAAACCCGCTGCATGGTGAAATCGCTGCTGCGGCTGTCGTACTTCTATTTCGAGGAAAGCTGCGGCCAGTGCACGCCCTGTCGTGAAGGCACCGGCTGGCTGTATCGCATGGTGCATCGCATCGAGAACGGCCAGGGCCGTCCCGAAGATCTCGACGTGCTCGACTCCGTCGCGCAGAACATCATGGGCCGCACCATCTGCGCCCTGGGTGACGCGGCGGCCATGCCGGTACGCAGTTTCATCAAGCATTTCCGCGACGAATTCGCACACCACATTGAGCATAAGCAATGTGTGGTGCCCAAATATCTGTAGGCAGGACACACGTAATGGTTGAAGTCACCATCGACGGCATCAAGACGGAAGCGCCCGAAGGCAGCATGGTCATCCAGGCGGCCCACAAGCTGGGCGTCTACATTCCGCATTTTTGCTATCACAAGAAGCTTTCCGTTGCGGCCAACTGTCGCATGTGCCTGGTTGATGTCGAGAAGGCGCCCAAGGCCATGCCTGCCTGCGCCACACCCGTCACCAACGGCATGGTTGTGCACACGCGCTCCGAGAAGGCCATTGCTGCGCAGAATTCCGTTATGGAATTCCTGCTGATCAATCACCCGCTTGATTGCCCGGTCTGTGACCAGGGCGGTGAGTGCCAGTTGCAGGACCTCGCCGTCGGCTACGGCAAGTCGGCTTCCCGCTACCAGGAAACCAAGCGCGTTGTGCCGGCCAAGAACATGGGCCCACTGATCTCCACCGATGGTATGCAGCGTTGCATTCACTGCACGCGCTGTGTGCGCTTCGGTGAAGAGATCGGCGGCATCATGGAAATCGGCATGGTGAATCGTGGCGAATTCGCTGAAATCACCACCTTTATCGGCAAGTCGGTTGAATCGGAACTGTCCGGCAACGTGATCGACCTCTGCCCGGTTGGCGCGCTGTTGTCCAAGCCTTACGTCG
>JAAZDZ010000292.1 GCA_012512545.1 Alcaligenaceae bacterium
ACAATCTCTTCCCCGCCGCGAAAACCGTTGTAGTAAACAGGCACAGGGTGGCCGGTGCCGTCTATGTCGAACATCTGCCCGACATGGGCGAAGCCATCCCATTGAGTGGAATACTGGGTGTGCAGCAGCACCGAGTCATCGCAAAGAACATCGGTTCCTTCTGCCGCATGCTCATCCAGCCTGAAGTTGTAGACCGGGCGGCCTTCGCGCAAAGTGGGTGCAAGCAGGGGCGGATGACGGCGCGGGTTCAGCACATTGCCGCCAGGCAGATCAAGAGGCAGACTCAGGCAGTAGCTTTGCCCCAGCCTCACCTCTTTCAACGCCTTCAATACAACTTCCGGGGTGATGAGATTCAGCCGCCCGAGTTCATCATCCGCTCGGGGTATCGGGCAATGGCCTGGATGACCAGATCGCCGATGCTGCCCCCCTTGTATATCTGCTCATGCATCATAATTGAATCGTTTCACTAAATATCTTACAAATAAATACCTGAACTGATGACTAGAATAATACGCTATGGTGAATCGTTTCATCAACGGTGGAAATGTAATATTTCATATCATCGGTCGCCCTTGTTCTGAAATCATATGCCCGAAGGTGTTCCGCCTGAGCAGACAAATATGTAATGCGGCGGGGGCAGCCATGATTTTCCCAAACAGGCGCGCCAGATGACGAGAACGATCGGCTAGACTATTCCATTCCATTCTGCCTGGCCTGAATCCGTGACTCCATCTCTCTTTTCCGCCCTGCCGCTGCGCCCGGCCCAACTCGATAACCTGGCGCAGATGGGCTATGCCGCCATGACTCCTATTCAGGAGCAAAGCCTGCCACTCATCCTGGCAGGCCGCGATCTCATTGCGCAAGCCAAAACAGGCAGCGGCAAGACTGCTGCCTTCGGCCTGGGCATTCTGCATCGTCTGAACCCCGAACGGCGCGGCGTGCAGGCGCTGGTCATCTGTCCCACGCGGGAACTTTCCGAACAGGTCGCCACCGAGCTGCGGCGCCTGGCGCGTGCCGAAGGCAATATCAAGGTGCTGACCCTGACGGGCGGCGCCCCTGCCAGGCCCCAGGTGGAATCGCTGGCTCACGGCGCCCACATCATTGTCGGAACCCCCGGCCGCCTGCTTGATCACATGGACCGCGAGACCCTGGATCTATCCGCCGTGCATACCCTGGTACTCGACGAAGCCGACCGCATGGTGGATATGGGCTTTTTCGCCGATGTGCTGGAAATTGCCAACGCCTGCCCCGACACCCGGCAGACCTTGCTGTTCTCGGCCACCTACCCCGACACCATCAGCCGTGACGCCGACCTGCTGCTCAAGCAGCCGGAAATGGTCAAAGTCGATGCCGTGCACGAAGCGGGCCAGATTCAGCAGCATTTCTACGAAGTCGAAGAGGCCCGGCGTTTCGAGGCAGCGGCGGCGCTGTTGCAATACTTCCAGCCCGAATCCGCCCTGCTGTTCTGCAATACCAAGGCGGCCTGCGCCGACATGGCCGCCTATCTGGCCCACGAAGGCTTCAGCGCCCTGGCCCTGCACGGCGATAAAGATCAGCGCGACCGCGACGATGTACTGGCCCAGTTTGCCAACCAGAGCTGCAATGTGCTGGTCGCCACCGATGTCGCCGCGCGCGGGCTCGATATCCCCGCCCTGTCCATGGTCATGAACGTCGAACTGGCCCGCGACGCTTCCGTGCATATCCACCGGATTGGCCGCACCGGGCGCATGCAGGAACGCGGACGGGCATTGAGCCTGTGCAGCCCCGATGAAAAGCATGTCGCCGCCCGTATTGAAAAACACCAGGAACAGCCGCTGGACTGGCACGCCCTGCCTCGCCTCAAGGCGGGCAGCCGGCCTGCGCGCGCGCCCATGCGCACCCTGCTGGTGCTGGGCGGGAAAAAGGCCAAGCTCAGACCCGGCGATTTGCTGGGCGCCCTCACCGGCGATGGCGGCCTGACTCGCGAACAGGTCGGAAAAATCAGCATCACCGATCAAGTCTCGTATGTGGCTCTGGACCGCAACATTGCGCACCGCGCCCTGCCTCAACTGCGCGACATGCCGATCAAGGGGAAAAGGCAGCGCATGAAGCTGCTGTAAGCCGTACCGGGGGCGCGGGTTGCCCGGCCCCCAGCAGAGCGCGCCATCAACAGATCATAGGCAGGCTGGGGTCGGCAGACCATTCCAGCAAGGAATTATCGTAAAGGCGCAGCTGCCTCCACCCCGCCCTCAGCAGACACAGGTAGACCGTTGCCGCCGCCAGCCCCCCACCGCAATACGTAATGATGGGCGTGTCGGGGTCTGCGGGCACACCTGCGGCAATGGCCAATTGCCGCAGGTCTTCCGGCGCCAGGAACCGGCCCTCGTCATGCATGGCTGCGGAAGGCAGCGAAATGCTGCCGGGAATACGGCCTGGCCGCCCATAATGGGGCGCAGACACATCCCCTGAGAATTGCGCCGCCGACAGCGCATTCACCAGCAAGGCTTCCCCCGCCATGGCCCGCTGGACAGCCGCTGCATCCGCATGGCAGACAGGCGTGAAATCCTCTTCCCGCCACTCAGTGACCGGCCTGGACACGACCTCGGCATCCAGCGGCAGACCCAGCTGACGCCAGTATTCCAGCCCCCCATCCAGCACAGATACGCGACGCAACCCCATGCTGTGCAGCACCCACCACGCCCGCGACACAATATTCGGGTGCCGCGCTCCGTAGAGCACCACATGGTCATCCGGCGCAATACCGCTGCGGCTCAGCAGCACGGCAAGTTCGCGGGCCGTTGGCCGCGTAAAAGGGTAGCAAGCCTCTTGGGCGGAAAAATCCTCAACCAAGTCCCAGTGAACGGAACCCGGCAGATGAGCTTCCGCCCAATGCGAGCGCGCCGAAGTCATGGTGGAAGCGCCCACTGGATTGGGCTGCATCCAGGTGGAACAATCCACAATGCGCAAACCCGGCTGTCCCAGGCGCGCCGCCAGCCACTGCGGACTGACAATCAAAGCGTCATGATCAATTTCGTTCATTGGATCTGAATCCCTGCTTCTTCAATGACTTCGCCCCATTTGACAAGGTCTGCGCGCACATCGGATGCGAATTTTTCGGGGGTGCTGTAGCGCAGGCCCAGGGAACGCGGTGCAGCAAACATTACGAGAATATCTCCAAAGTCGAAACATCAAAAACCGTAGTCTAACGGAGTAGGGGTTTGAATCGTTCAATCTGCGCTTCCCCACAGCCTGCTACTGGAACTTGGTAAACCACTTCGCATAAACTCGACAGCTGATCTCTGCCCGGAACAACACCATGCCTCCGTCTTCACTCCCGCCCGACCAGCTGCCCGCCCACACTACGGCCCCCGCCATTCAGCCCACCACCCTGGCGGGCCAGCATGTTGAACTGGTGCCGCTCGCTCTGGAACACGAAGACGGCTTGATCGCCGCGGCGCAGGATGGCAAGCTCTGGGAGCTCTGGTACACGCTTATCCCCAACCCTGAAGGCATGAAGGCCGAAATCGAGCGGCGGCTGGGTTTGCAGAAGGCGGGCAGCATGCTGCCTTTCACCGTCATCGACCGCGCCAGCGGCCGCATTGCCGGGATGACCACCTATATGAATATCGACGCCATCAGCCCGCGCGTTGAAATCGGCTCGACCTGGTATGCACAAAGCGTTCAGAAAACACCGCTGAATACCGAAGCCAAGCTGCTTCTGCTGGGCCACGCCTTTGAGCAGCTGAACTGCCTGGCAGTGGAATTCCGCACTCACGCCTTCAACCACCGCAGCCGCCGCGCCATCGAACGCCTGGGGGCCAGGCTGGATGGCGTGCTGCGCAATCACATGCGCTCGCCCAACGGCACGCTGCGCGACACCTACGTGTACAGCATCATCTGCAGCGAATGGCCTGTGGTGCGTGCACATTTACAAGGGAAGCTCGACAGACCATGAAAAAAACCCGGAGCATTGCTTCCCTGCTTTCCAGCCTGATTACGGCTTGTCTGCTCTGCGCACTGGCACCCGCCATGGCCCAAAGCCCGGCGACTGCACCGATACGCCAGGAATCCGTGGTTGAAATCAGCGCGCCCAGGCCCGCCATGCCTTCCTGGTTTGTTGACGCCAGGCCGACGGACGATGCATGGGTGGCGCTGGATGCCCTGGCCAATGCTGCATCACAGGGCCTGAACTCTCAGGATTACCGTGCCCAGGCTCTGGCTGCAGCCTTTCAGCAGGCAGCGCAGACCGGCACAGCGTCTGATGCGCAAGCCCGGCTGGATGCCGAGCTTGGCGCAGCGCTTGAACGCTATCTGCTGGATATGAACCACGGCAGGCTGAGCCCCGAAACCCTCAAGCACCGCTTCAAGGCCCCGCTCACAGAACGCTTTGATGCTTACAACCATGTGGTTCAAGCGCGCCTGAATGGCCGCCTGGCGGCAGCCTTGCAAGAAGCTCAGCCGAAAATCCCGATGTACCAGGCGATACGCGCCGCCATGCTTGAATACCAGGCCATGGGCGACCACCCCGCATGGAACGTACCGTTGCCGCCCCTGGCCTCCCGCTCGCTCAAACCCGGAGACGCCTACGAAGGGCTTGCTTTGATCGCCGCGCGCCTGGCCGCCCTGGGTGACCTGCCTGCAGATTTTGTACCGGGCGAACAGTATGACAGCGACATGGTGTTCGCGGCCATCCAGTTTCAGGCACGCCATGGCCTGGAAGCCGACGGCCTGATTGGCCCGGCCACGCTGGAACAACTGAATGTTTCACCTGCTCAGCGCGTTGAACAAATGGCGCTGACGCTTGAGCGCCTGCGCTGGACTCCGTTGCTGTATGGGCCGCGAATGATCGTCGTCAACGTGCCGGAATTCGTTCTGCGCGCTTATGAGCAGCAAGGCGGGCACATCAGGCTGGACCTGGAAATGCGGGTCATCGTAGGCCGCGCCCTGGATACACGCACGCCGATCTTCCTGGAAGACATGCGCTTTATCGAGTTCAGCCCTTACTGGAACGTGCCTTCCTCCATCGCGCGGGGCGAAACGCTGCCCCGCCTTCGCCGCGACCCGGATTATTTCTCCCAGCAAGGGTTTGAGTTCGTCAGCCGGGATGGCTCTGTGAGCAACACCCTGACGGGCGAAGCCATTGACGCAGTGCAAAACGGCGAATGGCGCATACGGCAGCGCCCGGGGCCGCGCAACGCTCTGGGCGACATCAAATTCATCTTCCCCAACGACCAGAACATCTATTTGCACCACACCCCGGCGCCTCAGCTGTTTTCCCGCTCGCGGCGCGATTTCAGCCATGGCTGCATCAGAATTGAACAGCCTGTGGAACTGGCCCGCTTCGTGCTGCAGAATCAGCCCGACTGGACCACCGACCGCATTGAACAGGCCATGCGCCGCGGAACCTCCCGCACTCTGCGCCTGAACGAACCCATCCCCGTCCTGATTACCTACAGTACCGTCATCATCAAAGATGGTGGTAAGGTGTACTTTTTCCCCGATATCTATCAGCAGGATGCCCGCCTGAGCCAGGCCCTGCGAAGCGCGCGTCCCTCTTGATCATGACCACAAAGACCAACCTCACACGCCGGCGGCTGCTGTCGGCAGCAACGGGCAGTGCCGTTTTTTGCGCTTTTCCCATGGTCGCCAGAGCCATCACCCTGGGCAGCTCCCCAGAACGCGACCTGGCCATGGATCACACCCATACGCGCGAACAGATCGAACTGACCTACGCCATTGGCCGCCAGTATGTGCCCAAAGCCCTGACCGACCTGAACCACTTTCTGCGCGACCACTATTCCGGGCTTGTCGGCCTGATGGACCCGGCCCTCTACGACATCATGCACGCACTGCAGGTATCCCTGAAGGCCAGGGCGCCCTACCAGATTATTTCCGGCTACCGGGCACCCCACACCAATGAACGCCTGCGCACCACGCGCGGCGGCGGCGTGGCGCGCCGCAGCCTGCACATGGATGGCAAGGCGGTCGATCTGCGCATACCGGGCGTACCCCTGAAAGAACTGCGCGACGCCGCCCTGGAACTGGCGCGCGGCGGCGTAGGCTACTATCCCGGCAGCGATTTCGTACACATTGACACCGGCCGGGTGCGTTCCTGGGCAGGCTGAACGCAGGGCGCGATATCCTGCAAACACTGGCCGATATACCCCGGCTTTTCTGAAACCGAACTGGATGCCCTGGAATCTCAGGGCGCCATTTCATCACCCTCAAGCATTCACTCATGAGCTCAAACAACACCCGTCCGTCAGAAATCATCGAAGCGGAAATCATTGATGCCGTCGATTCCGAAGCCACAAAGTCGATGAAAACCTACAGCATGATTGTGTACGGCCTGTACACGCTGGGCCTGTTCCTGGGCGGTCTGCCTACATTGATCGGCCTGATCATGGCATACGTGAAACGCAATGACTTCACCGGCACCATCTACAAGGAACACATGGGCTTGCTGATCCGCACGTTCTGGTATTCCTTGCTGTTTTCCTTGCTGGGCGTCATCACCACCTGGCTGTATATCGGTTTTGTGATTTTCTTCGCTGTCGGCATCTGGTATGTATACCGGCTGGTACGCGGTTTTGTGCGCCTGCACGACGGCAAAGGCGCCTGGTAGGGGGCAGCAGCTTTGAAGGCGCGCGGACGCGCCTGAGACTCAGCCCTGGTGGGTGAACAGTTCACGGAACTGGCGTGGCTGGCTGCGCAGGAACTGTGGCGCGACATCAATGGTTTCGCCAAAGTACGCCGCCGCATGCCATGGCCAGCGCGGGTCATAAAGCACGGTACGCGCCAGCGCCACAAAATCGGCATCGCCTGTCGATACTATGGCTTCAGCCTGTTCAAAATCGGTAATCAGGCCCACGGCGATAACCGGAATTCCCACCGCCGCCTTCACAGCCCTGGCCAGCGGAACCTGGTAATTGGGGCCGACAGGGATATTCTGCCCCGCATCCAGCCCGCCGCTGGAAACGTGAATGGCCGCGCAGCCCCGGCTTTCCAGCGCCTTGGAAAACGCGATGGTCTGTTCGATATCCCAGCCGGATTCAACCCAATCCGTACCCGAAACCCTGATGCTGACCGGGCGCTCAGCGGGGAAGGCTTCGCGCACAGCATCGAACACTTCAAGCGGGAAGCGCATGCGGTTTTCCAGCGAACCGCCGTATTCATCCGTGCGCTGATTCGAAAGCGGGGAAAGAAATTCGTGCAGCAGATAACCGTGCGCCGCATGAATCTGCACCGCATCCAGGCCCAGCCGCGCAGAACGCCGCGCTGCTTCCGCAAACGCATCGCGAACCCGTTGCAGCTCACTTTTGTCCATGGCGACCGGGGGATTATCGTTCGCGCCAAAAGGCAGGGCCGATGGCGCAATGGTCTGCCAGCCATTGCTGTCCTGGGGCGCCAACTGGTGGCCGCCCTTCCAGGGCAAGTCAGTCGATGCCTTGCGGCCCGCGTGGGCCAGCTGAATGGCGATGGGTGTGTCCGACCAGCGGCGCACGCCTTCCAGGGTGCGGGCCAGCGCCGCCTCGCATTCATCGGAATACAAG
>JAAZDZ010000031.1 GCA_012512545.1 Alcaligenaceae bacterium
GCGCGACAGCATGTTGTTGTGGCTGGCAGGGCGGGCGGACGCCCAGTAGTGTCACGGTGCACAGGGCCTCAGGCACGGAGCCTGCTTGAGGCTATTACACAACCTGTTTGAAGCAGGAAACGGATAGAATACAGGCGTCGTTGCAGGGGGTTACGCGACGTTACGCCAACCCCGATGGCAATAGTCGAAGAAAAAGTGTAAATAATGAGCCGTAAAATTCATCGTCAAATTTCTCAAGCGGTCGGTCTGGCCGCTTTGGTCGCTGCCACTGCTGCGCCGGTGGCCGCACAGGAACTCTACCAATCGTCCAGTATCGGGCTGCGGCTCGGCATAGGCGACAACTACCAGCGCGCAGAAGTTGCCTGGGAATCTCCATCGGTCTGGACGCACCGTTTTGATGGCGGCAGCCGCCTTGATCTGGTGGGAGAACTGGGCGTTGCCTATTGGCATGCGGATGGCTCGCGCAAACCCAGCAGTGTCTGGCAGTTGAGCGCCACGCCTTTCCTGCGCTGGACCTGGGCAGATCGCTACTACATTGAAGCGGGTATCGGTGCTACCGCCTTTTCCCGCACGACGTTCGCCAACAAAACCATCAGCACCGCCTTCCAGTTTGGCGACCATATCGGCGTTGGCATGCACGTCACCGATAACAGCCGCTTGAGCCTGCGCTATTCCCATTATTCCAATGCCGGAATCAAGCGCCCCAACCCCGGGCTGAATATCCTGCAGCTGAATTACAGCTACCAGTACTGATGGCGTATCATGTGTTTACACCCGGATTTCATCTTCCTGTAAACACATGACATCACCTCAAGGCGCGGGTTCCGCCTTTACTTCGCCTTTGCGCATCGCTATCAACGGCTATGGCCGCATTGGGCGCTGTGTATTGCGCGCCATTCATGAATCACCATTGCGCGACCATATCCATGTTGTGGCCATCAACGAGCCCTCTGATCTGGCCACCATGGTGTATCTGTCGCAGTTCGACTCCACCCACGGAATCTTTCCCGGCGTTGTTGAGCAGAATGGTGACGCGCTGCGCGTCAATGGCCGGGATATCGCGGTCATGCACGCCAGCGAACCCGAAGACATAGATTGGGCGGCCCTGGAAATCGACCTGCTGCTGGAATGCTCGGGGCGCTACGGCAGCCGCTCGCAATTCGAGCGCTTCATACGGGCAGGCTGCCCGCGCCTGCTGGTTTCACACCCAGGTGAAAGCGCCGAAGATGTTGACTGCACCGTGGTCTACGGCATCAACCAGAACGATATCCCCGCTGACGCCACAGTGGTATCGAATGCTTCCTGCACCACCAATGCCAGCGTGCCGGTGCTGGCCGCGCTCGACGCGCTCTATGGTGTCGAGCATGCATTTCTCACCACGCTGCATTCCGTCATGAACGACCAGCCGCTGATTGACGGCTATCACCACAAAGATTTGCGGCGCACGCGTTCGGCCATGCAATCCATTGTGCCTGTAGCAACGGGCCTGGCGCAGGGGGTCGAGCGGCTGCTGCCCAATCTGCAAGGCAAAGTGCAGGCCAAGGCCATCCGGGTACCGATACTGAACGTATCGGCGATTGATCTCATGCTCAAGCTCGGGCAAGACATTTGCAGCGCTTCGCTGAATGCAACGCTTATGGAGTTGAGCCAAAGCGCGCCCGGCCTGATCGCCTATTCCAACCACCCGCATGCATCCATTGATTTCAACCACAACCCAAACTCCGTAATCATCGACGGCAGCCAGACCCGCACCAACGGCAATGGTTTTGCCAATCTGTTCCTGTGGTTCGACAACGAATGGGGGTTTGCCAACCGCATGCTGGATGCCGCCCTCGCATGGGCTGATATTTTTGAAAAGGAAAAAACATGGCAGACATGCGCATAGAAACCGATTCCATGGGCGAAATCGCCGTACTGGCAGATCGCTATTGGGGTGCCCAGACGCAACGTTCCATCCAGAATTTTCCCATAGGGGTAGAACGCTTCCGCTGGCAGTCTTCGGTCATCACATCGCTGGGCATTCTGAAAAAGGCCACGGCTCTGGCCAACCGGGAACTCGATCAGATTCCAGGCGATGTCGCCGACCTCATTGTGCGTGCGGCCGATGAAGTCGTGGAAGGCAGGCTGAATGAAGAGTTCCCTCTGGTCGTGTTCCAGACAGGCTCGGGCACGCAATCCAATATGAATGTCAACGAGGTCATTTCCAACCGTGCCATTGAACTGGCAGGGGGGCAGCGCGGCAGCAAAACGCCGGTGCATCCCAACGATCACGTCAATCGCGGCCAGTCGTCCAACGACACCTTCCCCACCGCCATGCATATTGCAGTCGGGCGCGAACTGCAGCGCCATCTGCTGCCGTCGGTCGGTCGCCTGCGCGACACCCTGGCCGCCAAGGCGGCCCAGTACGACGATATCGTCAAGACGGGCCGCACCCATCTGCAAGATGCCACACCGATCACACTGGGCCAGGAAATTGGCGGCTGGGTAGCGCAGATCGACTTCGGCCTGCAGGCCGTGCAGGCTGCTTTGCCGGGCATATACGACCTTGCCATTGGCGGCACGGCGGTAGGCACCGGCTTGAATGCGCACCCCGAATTCGGAAATCGCGCTGCCGCGCACATTGCTGAAATCACGGGCCTGCCGTTTCGTTCGGCCGATAACAAATTCTTCGCGCTTTCAGCCCACGACGCGCTGGTGAACATGTCGGCTGCGCTGCGCACGCTGGCGGGCGCCCTCATGAAAATGGCCAACGATGTACGCTGGCTGGCCAGCGGCCCGCGTTGCGGCATCGGAGAACTGAACATCCCCGATAACGAGCCGGGCTCGTCCATCATGCCGGGCAAGGTCAACCCCACGCAATGCGAAGCGCTGACGATGGTGTGCGTGCAGGTGTTTGGCAACGATGCGGCGGTGGCATTCGCGGGCACGCAGGGCAACTTCCAGCTGAATGTCTACAAGCCGGTCATGGTACACAATGTGCTGGAAAGCATAGAGCTGCTGGGTGACGCCTGCCTGGCGTTTGACGAACATTGCGCGGTGGGCATCGAGCCCAATCTGCCACGCATTGCGGAAAACCTCGAAAAGAACCTGATGCTGGTCACTGCACTGAACCGCCATATCGGGTATGACAAGGCGGCAGGCATTGCCAAGAAAGCCCAGAAGGAGGGCAGCACCTTGCGCGCCGCAGCGCTGGAACTCGGCTATGTGACCGACGAAGAATACGAGCGCTGGATTGTGCCCATGGATATGACGGCCAGCAAAGCCTGACATCCGGCCTGCCCGCTGCGCATCACCCGGGCGTAGCGGGCAGGCTCTGCCCCGGAACTCCTGCCGGAGCGGTTATGGGAGAGCGTCATGGATGTCTCTATCCGGCGGGTATACGACCCGCCACAGAAAAATGAAGGCTTGCGAGTGCTGGTGGACCGGCTCTGGCCGCGCGGCGTGCGCAAAGAAGACCTGCACTACGATTTATGGGAAAAAGACCTGGCGCCGACGCCTGAACTGCGGAAATGGTTTGGACACCAGCCAGAACGCTGGGAAGAATTCCATGAAAAATACCGCAAGGAACTCCAGGAACCGCATGCTCGGGAACGCCTGAAGGCGGTCGCCGCTGAAGCCGGAAAGCACGGAATCACCCTGCTTTATGGGGCCAGAGACCCAAAACACAACCACGCTCTGATTCTGGCGGATGCCTTCAGGAAACTCTGAAACGGCTGCTTCAGACGCGCCTCGCCCAGCATGTACGGCAACGCCCGGATACGGCAAGGCGACTTGAAGCGTCTATACTGGTTCCAAGCATGGCGACGCGTCGTTGCAGGAGGGCCAACATGAAGAAATCATTGATGTTCTGGCTGCTTGGGTTGGGGCTGGCTTTCGGGCTGCTGGCTCATGGCCCGGCCCGGGCGCAGGAAACAGGCCCGGTCAGGGTGCTTGAAGTGCAAGGCGCCATCAGTCCTGCCACGTCTGATTTCATCATCGACGGTATTGTCGACGCCGAAGCTGCGGGTGCCCAGCTGTTAGTCATCGAACTCGATACACCGGGCGGCCTGGATGCCTCCATGCGGGCCATCATCCGTCGCATGCTCTCGGCCCGACTGCCCATTGCCGTGTATGTGGCACCCGGCGGCGCCAGGGCGGCCAGTGCAGGCACTTTCATTCTGTATGCCAGCCATATTGCCGCCATGACGCCCGCCAGCAACCTGGGCGCAGCTTCGCCTGTCTCCATCGGCGGCGGCATGCCAGGCGGCGATGAATCTTCCGAAAAAGAGGAAAACGGCAAGGCCAAGGGTGCCACACCCCGATCCACGCAGGACACAATGGCGGCCAAGGTGGCCAATGACGCCGCGGCATATATCCGCAGTCTGGCCGAACTGCGCGGCCGCGACCCGGATTTCGCCGAGGCTGCCGTGCGCGAAGCACATTCCATCTCCGCCGGGGAGGCGCTCAAGGCCGGTGTGGTCGAATACCTGGCGCCGAACCTGTCATCTTTGCTGAGCCAGCTTGATGGCCATGAAGTGCTTCTCAGTGATGGCCGCAGCGTCACTCTGGCCACTCAGGGCACCCAGGTCGAGCGGGTTGCCCCAGACTGGCGCATCAAGCTGCTGTCCTTTCTGGCCAACCCCCAGCTGGCTGTCATTCTCATGATGCTGGGCATTTACGGCCTGTTCTTCGAAATGATGAGCCCGGGCGCAGCGCTGCCTGGCGTGGCGGGGCTCATCTGCCTGCTTCTGGGGCTGTATGGCTTGCATATGCTGCCTGTGAACTGGGCAGGGGTCGCGCTGCTGGTGCTGGGTATGCTCATGATGGTGGCCGAAGTCTTCCTGACTTCTTTCGGGGCACTGGGGGTGGGCGGGGTGCTTGCTTTCATATTGGGCGGGCTGTTCATGACCGGCCCTGATATGCCCAGCTATTACGAACTGTCGATTCCTTTCCTGATATCCGTCGGGCTGGTGAGCGCCCTAATCATTATCGGCGTCGGCACCGTCGCCGTGCGCAGCCGCCGGGGCAAGACAGTCAGCGGCTACGCCACCATGATGGGCGAGCAAGGCACCGTGGTGGGTCTTGAGGACGGCATGGTTTATGCTCAAATCCGTGGCGAGAACTGGCGGGTGGAATGTGCCCAGCCGCTGCGGGTAGGTGATCAGATCACGGTCATCGGCACGGAGGATCTCAAAC
>JAAZDZ010000293.1 GCA_012512545.1 Alcaligenaceae bacterium
AGAAGCGGCTTCGGTGGTGGAGGAGGCGGCGGCGGTGGCGGTTCCGGTGGCGGCGGCGCCTCTGGTGGTTGGTAGAAGGAGTCGCAATGAGCGCACCGGCATTACTCAAGGAAATGACAGGCTGGGCCAGTCTGGAAGGTCAGTGGCTGCGCAGGCGGCACTTCACCCCCGACGTTCTGGCGGCCATTGCGCAGCGCATTCGCGAGTGCGAACGCGACCATCATGGCGAGCTGATGGTGGCCATCGAGGCGGTCAGCCCGATTCACGAACGGGATTCCCGCATGCGGGCGCTTGAGGTGTTCGGTCGTCTGGGCGTCTGGGATACCGCCGGGAACACCGGCATGCTGCTGTATCTGGCGCTGGATCGCCACCGCATAGAAATCATCGCGGATCGCGGCATCCCTGCCGAAAATCACGAGTGGGAAGGCGTGTGCGCCAGACTGCAGGCGCGGCTGGCTGAAAAAGCCTATGCGGAAGGCATATTGGCGGCCATCGACGATATCGAGTCCATCATGCGCCGGCATTGCCCCCGCGAAGAAGGTTCCAGCGACAGCCTGTCCAACGAACCTGTTCTGCTCTAGGTCGTTCTGTTGTCCCGGGCAGGCGTGCCAGGTGCCTGGTGGTATTCGTCGATATGGCGCTGCAGCAGTTCCGCCAGTTCGGCCATGCGGGGCTGGACGCGCTGATTGGGCCCTCCGATCAACAGCGCGAAACAACGCCCTTCCAGGGGAAAAGGCATGGCCACCCCGCCCAGCTCGGGCGTGTAGCCGCCATCGCCGATGAACCAGCCCCGTTCCCGGGAGAGCTGGATTTCCGTCTCTACAGCGGCGGCAGAAGTCAGCGTGGTCGCCGAATACACCTCAAAGGTCGTTTTCCGCAGAATGGCGGCGCGGGTTTTGTCATCCATCTGCGATAACAGCGCGCGGCCCGTGGCGGTGGCGTGCAGGGGTACGCGCTTGCCGACCGGGGCGGCATAACGCACGGCGTGCGGGGATTCTATCGTCGCTACAAACGTTGCGAACGTATCATTGGCCGCTGCCAGAACGACGGTTTCCTGCGTGGCCGCGGCCAGTTTCTCAAGCAGTGTCTGAGTGTCTTTGGGCAGAGGCTGCGCCTCTTCAATCCTGCCAGCCAGGTTGGCCAGCAGCGGGGTGGGATAGTAGCCCCCTTTGGGTTGAGGCTCGTACAGATAGCCGCGGTTCTTGAGCGTGCCCAGCAGCTTGAAGGTGCTGGAACGCGGCCAGTCAAAGTGTTTTGCGATGTCGGCCAGCGTGGCTGGGCGTTGTCGCGCGGCAAAGAACTCCAGAAGTTCCAGGACGTTGGCGGCTTGTCTGTTCACGTGGTCGCTCCGGGTTTTCCCTGTGTAAATTAAATTGTGAGTTTGTTCCTGTGTGGGTATGATTTATTCCCAGGTAGGAACAATATCACATTCAAGGCAGGAACAATGGAAACAAAACTGGCACGTGGTCCTCTTACGGGTGTTCGAGTCGTGGACATGACTTCCGTGCTGATGGGGCCTTTCGCATCGCAGGCTTTAGGCGATATGGGGGCGGATATTATCAAGGTGGAAGCGCCGCACGGAGACCTCGTGCGCGAAATCGGGCCCGCCCGCAACGAAGGCATGGGCCCGGTGTTTCTGAATGCCAATCGCAACAAGCGCAGCGTCGTGCTTGATCTGAAAACACCGGAAGGCATGCAGGCCATGCGCAAGCTTCTGAAAGAAGCCGACGTTCTGATGTACAACGTGCGCCCGCAGGCCATGGCGCGCCTGGGTCTGTCCTACGAAGTAGTAGAGAAGATCAACCCGCGCCTGGTGTATGCCGGGCTGTTTGGCTTTGGGCAAGATGGCCCTTATGCGGCGCGCCCCGCTTACGACGATCTCATTCAGGGCGCCGCCACCGTGCCTGCTCTGTTTGCGCAGTCATCCGGCGGTATTCCCCGTTATGTGCCCACCGCCATTGCCGACCGCGTCGTCGGCATCACAGGGGTCAATGGCATTCTGGCCAGCCTTCTGGCGCGCGAACGCACCGGCCGTGGCGACAAGGTCGATATTCCCATGTTTGAAACCATGGTGGCTTTCGTGCTGGGCGATCACATGGGCGGCCTCACCTACGAGCCACCGCTGGATCGCGGCGGGTATGCGCGGCAACTGTCTTCCGAGCGCCGCCCCTACCAGACGCGCGACGGCTACATTTGCGCACTGGTTTACAACGACAAGCAATGGCGGGGTTTCTTGCGGGAAATCGGGCAGGAAGCCCTCATGGAAGAAGATTCACGTTTCTCCACCTATTACCAGCGTTCGCAGAATATTGATTACGTCTATGGCGTGCTGGCCAGCATCTTCATGGAACGCACAACGGCGGAATGGATGCAGCTGCTCGAACGCGCGGATGTTCCCTTCATGCCCATGCACACGCTGGAAAGCGTGCTGGACGACCCGCACCTGAAGGCCACGGGCTTTTTCAATCTGGTCCAGCATCCTACCGAAGGGCCGATCCGCAGCATGCGCATGCCGATTACCTGGAAGCACAACCCGCCGGCCGAACCCCGCCCCGCGCCCACTCTGGGCCAGCATACGCGGGAAGTGCTTGCGGAACTTGGCTACACGCAGGAACAAATTGACGCCATGCTGGCCGCAGGCGCCCGCTCCACCACTCACGCAATACAGTAATTGGAATCCCTCATGATCAGGTCTCTCTTCTTCGCCCCCGCCAACCGCCCCGATCTCGTCGTCAAGTTTCCGCGCTTCTCGGCAGACTGCAATGTGATTGATCTGGAGGACGGTACGCCGGACGCAGAGAAAGCGTCCGCTCGCGCCGCGTTGGCTCAAACAGTGAAAAGCGCGCGCGAGGCGGGGCTGACAGGCATGCTGGCGGTGCGCGTCAACGTGCCGGATTCTCCCCATTACCTGGCAGACCTCGAAGCCGCTTTTGCCTGCGATATTGATGCCGTGGTCATCCCCAAGCTTGAAACGCCAGCGCAGGCGCAGGCCGCCGCTCACTGGCTGGAACACGGCTGCAAAGGCAATGATCGCCAGCCGATGCTGATTGGTGGCATTGAGTCCGTGCGCGGGGTGCTGAACGCGGTCAACATCTGCGATGCAACGCCGGGCTTGGGCGCCGTGTATTTCGGCGCCGAGGATTTCGCTGCCGATATCGGCGGGCGCCGCACCCGCGAAGGCGACGAAGTGGCGACTGCCCGGGGCTGGGTGGTCATGGCAGCAAGGGCGGCGGGGCTTATCGCTCTTGATCAGGCAGTGCTGGATATCCGCGACGATGCCTTGTTCACTCAGGATGCCAGCCGGGGTTGCGATATGGGTTATCAAGGAAAAATCTGTGTGGCGCCGGCCCAGGTTGCCCTGGCCAATGCTGCCTTCTCCCCCACCCCCGAAGAGGTCGAGTACGCCCGTCGCCTGGTGGCAACGTATGAAGAAGCCACGGCTCGCGGCATCGGCACCATCGACTTTGAAGGCAAGATGGTCGATGGCCCTTTGCTGAAGCGTTCGCAAGCCGTGCTGGCTGCCGCAGGGGAAGCCTGACCATGGCGCGCCAGATCACGCTGGATGAACTGGATCTTTCCGCCTGGATACGTCCGGGCGATGGCGTCGTGTTTGGACAGGGCACGGCAGAGCCGCTTGGCCTTACGGCCAAACTGGTCGAGCAGCGCAGCGGTTATTCAGGGGCGCAGGTTTTTGTGCCGACCGCTTTTTCCGACACCTTCCAGCCGCAACATGCGGATCATCTGCGGTTCAGCGGCACGGGCGGCATTGGCAGCATGCGCAGGCTGGCCAGCAGCGGCGCGCTGGACCCTATCCCCTGCCATATTTCTTCGGTGGGCAAATTCATCAGCGAGGGCCTGATCGCGTCCGACGTCGTCATGCTGCTGGTCAGTCCGCCCAACGAGCATGGCGAATACAGTCTGGGGCTGGTCAACGATTATCTTCGCGCAGCCATTGAGCGCGCCCGGGTCGTTATTGCCGAAGTCAGCGAACATGTGCCCTGGGTCCATTGCGACCAGCCTTTGCTGGAAGAAGAAATTACCGTGGCCGTACACACCGATACGATGCCGGGCGAATTGCCCATGGCGGCGTTTACCGACAGGGAACGGCAGATTGCGGCTCACTTGCAGCCCTTCATTCCCGATCGCGCCACTCTGCAGGTGGGGATAGGCGCGGTGCCGGAAGCCATTCTCGCCTCGCTGGGCGACCGCCGCGATCTCGGCCTGCATTCCGGCATGCTGGGAGATTCGGTGGTGGACTTCATCGAGAAGGGCGTCATCACCAATGCATACAAAGGCATAGACCCGGGCGTATCAGTGACGGGCGCCTTGTTCGGCACGCGGGACAAACTCTATAAACACGCGCATCAGAACCCGGCTCTGCGGCTGTGTTCCACCCGTTACACCCACGATTTCCGCACCTTCATGAGCGTCAACAACCTGGTTTCGTTGAATTCAGCGCTTGAAGTCGATCTCACCGGGCAGGTGAATGCCGAGGCCATCGGTTCCAATTATTTCGGCGCCGTAGGCGGGCAGGTCGATTTCGTGCGCGCCGCCGCTATGTCTGGAGGGGTGTCCATTATTGCCCTGCCAGCCACCGGCAAGAAGAATGACAGCCGCATCGTCAGTGCCTTGTCGGGGCCTGTCACCACTGCCCGCAGCGATGTCGATCTGATTGCGACAGAATACGGGGTGGCACGGCTCAAGGGCCTGGGCTTGCGCGCGCGCATCCGGGCCATGGTGGCCATTGCCGCACCTGAACATCGAGACGCGCTTTTGCATGAGGCGCGAAAAACTTGGAGAGACTTGTGAATCTGACCGACGAAGTGAAATTTGAAGTTGTTGATGGCAGCATTGCCGTGGTGACCATCGACCGGCCCGAGCGGCGCAATGCGATCAACCAGGGTGTCATCCAGGGCCTGAGGCAAGCCTGGCAGCGCCTTGAGGAAGACGACAATCTGCTCGTCGGCATTCTGACAGCCACCGGCGATAAGGCTTTCTGCGCAGGTATGGATCTCAAGGAAGCCGCCGCCACACAGCTCAAAGTGCCGCCCCGCGATATGTTCCCCGTGCTGGGAGACGTTATCCATGTCAGCAAACCGACCATCGCCGCCGTCAATGGCGTGGCGCTGGCGGGAGGCTGGCTGTTCGCGCAGATGTGCGATCTGTGCATCGCATCCGAAAACGCCGCTTTCGGCATTACGGAGGCCAAGGTGGGGCGCGGCATGCCGTGGGCCTCGCCGCTCAGCCAGATGCTGCCGCAGCGCATCTTCATGGAAGTCGTTCTGACTGCCAGACCGCTGAGCGCGCAGCGCCTCTACGACCTGGGCTACGTGAACGCCGTCGTGCCGCTCGATCAACTTCTGGACAGCGCCCTTGAGATGGCGCGCGGCATTGCCGCCAACGCTCCCCTGACCGTCAAGGCGGCGCGGGAACTGGTCTATCTCAGCGGCGAAATGGGGCGTTCGGCGGGCTTGCGCGCTGCCCAGCACTTGTTCGAGTCCGTCTATCTGAGCGAAGACGCTCAAGAAGGCCCGCGCGCCTTTTCCGAAAAACGCGCGCCTCAGTGGCAGGGCCGCTAAACATATTGATCACAGGCTTGCGAGCCGCATAAACCAACCTCCAGGCAGGACCACAGATGAATTTTGAATTGAGCCAAGAACAGGAGTCCATCCGCGATGCGGTCCGGGCGCTTTGTGAACGTTTTCCTGAAAGCTACTGGCTGGAACGCGATGCCGATGGCGTGTTCCCCCATGAGTTTTATGCCGCCATGGGCAAAGCAGGCTGGCTGGGCATTGCCATGCCGGAAGAGTACGGCGGCGCGGGCCTGGGTGTACAGGAAGCCGCCATCATGATGCAGACCATTGCCGAATCGGGCGCCTGCCTGAGTGGCGCATCTTCGGTTCATATCAATATCTTTGGCCTGATGCCGGTGGTGGTACACGGCACTGAAGAGCAGAAGCAGCGCATGCTTCCGCCCATTATCAAGGGTGATCTCAAGGCTTGCTTTGGCGTGACCGAGCCCGATGCCGGGCTGAATACCACACGCCTCAAGACCCGTGCGGTTCGCAAGGGTGACAAATACGTGGTGAATGGCCAGAAAGTCTGGATTTCCACTGCGCAGGTCGCCGATAAAATCCTGCTGCTGGCGCGCACTACGCCCATCGAAGATCTGCCGCCAGGCCGCACTTCGCATGGGCTCAGCCTGTTCTACACCGATCTCGACCGCAGCAAAATCGACGTGCGCATGATAGACAAAATGGGCCGCCATTGCGTCGATTCCAATGAGCTGTTCATCGAAGACTTGGAAATACCGGTTGAAGACCGCATCGGCGAAGAAGGCAAGGGTTTCAAATACCTGCTGCATGGCATGAACCCCGAGCGTGTGTTGCTGGCCGCCGAGGCGATTGGCGTAGGCCGCATTGCCTTGCAGAAAGCGGCGGCCTATGCGGCGGAACGCAAGGTGTTTGACCGCCCCATCGGCATGAATCAAGCCATCCAGCACCCGCTGGCGCGCAACTGGGTGGAGCTTGAAGCGGCTGAATTGCTTACGGCCAAGGCAGCCTGGCTGTATGACAATGGCCGGGAATGCGGCGCCGAGGCCAATGCGGCCAAGTACTTTGCCGCTGAAGCCGGTTTCCGCGCATGTGAACAGGCCATCCTGACACATGGCGGCATGGGCTATTCCAGAGAATTCCACGTTGAACGCTATATGCGCGAAATCATGATTCCGCGTATTGCGCCCGTCAGCCGCGAACTGATTCTCAGCCATATCGCCGAGCGGGTGCTTGGTTTGCCGAAATCTTACTGAAAACCATTTTCGCCGAACGCCTTCAACGCAAAGGCGGCCATGAAAAATGAGAGCCGCTGTTGAAGCATGGTTTCGGTTCAACCGGCAGCGGCAGTTCCTATCACTTGTCGGGTGAGCTGTTCAACAAGGTCATGGACGTATCCATGGTCCACGTGCCGTACACCTCGCCCGGAGCCGTCTTTACCGACCTTCTGGGCGGGCGTCTGCAACTGGCATTGCCCGGCATTACCGCTGCTGCGCCCATGGTCAAGGACGGGCGTCTGAACGCGGTAGCTGTCATGTCCGGCACGCGCTCGGAAGTCATGCCTGACGTTCCGACGACGACCGAACTCGGCCAGCCGGAATTGAAATCTGAAACCTGGTTTGGCGTGCTGGCGCCTGCAGGCACACGGCCTGACGTCATTGAGAAAATCAATGGCGCCCTTAACGCGGCGCTCCAAACCTCAGAATTCAGGGCCAGACTGGTGCAGATGGGCTTCACGACCATGGGCGGAACGCCGCAGGAATTTGTCGATACTCTGGCTGAAGATATCGAGAAATGGGGTGAGATCGTGAAATTCTCGGGCGCGCAGCGCGATTAAGGCTGTTCAATAACGAAGCGTGTCTGGCTGCATGGGTTAATGCAGCCAGGCATTTTTTGTTCTCTCGTGAAGAAAATGTGGGGCGTGTGCTGGGACGCTTTTCAGGCGTCTTTGAAAACCGGCTTGCGCTTTTCCAGGAAGGCGGCCCCGCCTTCTTTGGCATCGTGCTGCGCACGGAGCATCTGCTGAAATTCCAGCTCCAGCCGGCATTGGGCTTCAAAGCTGTTTTCTTCCGAGGCATTCACCAGTTCGCGTGTTTTTCTCAAGGCTTGCGTGGGGCCGTTGACCAGTGGCTGAAGCCAGTGGCGCGCAGCGTCCAGCAATTGGGCATCTTCCACTGTCTGTGCCGTCAGCCCCCACGCCTCTGCGGTTGCGGCCGAAAGGGGTTCGCCTGTCATCATGAGTCTCAACGCGCGACTGCGGCCAATGGCGCGCGGCAGAGTATAGGTGGCGCCCAGGTCGGGCACCAGGCCGATCCGGCTGAACGCCTGGATGAAACGGGCGGATTGGGCGGCGATGATGAAGTCGCAGGCCAGGGCCAGGGAAAAACCCGCGCCCGCCGCTACGCCGTTGACTGCGGCCAGCGTGGGAACGCGGCACTGGCGCAACGCTTCGATGCCGGGGTAGTAAGCCTCCATGAGTGTGCCAACGAGATCGGCGCCGTCAGGCAGACGGTTTTTCAGATCTTGCCCCGAGCAGAAACCACGGCCTGCACCGGTAAGAATCAGCGCTCGCGCGCGGGTGTCCTGATTCACTGTCTCAACGGCCCGCCTGAGTTCTGCCATGAGGTCGAAGGTCAGGGCGTTGAGCGCATCGGGGCGGTTCAGCGTGATTGTTGCAATGGTGTCGCGGATTTCAAAGTGGATCTGGGTGTATTCGGACATGGAGGCTGCCTGAGTCAAAAGGTTATACGCCGATGGTGTATCCGCCGTTGACCGACAAATGCTGGCCCGTTACATAGCTGGCGGCCTGCGACAGCAGAAAGCAGATGGGCTGGCAGGCTTCTTCGGGGGAGGTAAAGCGGCGCATGGGAATCTGCGCCAGGAATGTTTCGCGGAACTTGTCGGAGCGCACGGTTTCGGTCATTTCGGTTTCGACCACACCATAGCAGACGGAATTTACGCGAATGCCTTTGGCCGCCCATTCGCGCGCTGCGCTCATGGTGATGCCCATGACGCCGGATTTCGCGGCGCCGTAGTTGATCTGGCCGATGGTGCCGCGACGGCCCGCATCTGAAGAAATGTTCACAATGGCAGACGGAGACGCATCGCCGCTTTCCTGGCGTTCCAGCATGTGGCGGCCGACGGCCTGCAGGCAATGGAAGACGCCCGACAGGTTGATGTCGATGACCTGCTGCCATTGTTCAACCGACATCTTGTGAATCATGGCTGCGCGCACAATGCCTGCGTTATTGACCAGGCCATTGATGGCGCCGCGAGCCGCGACGGTTTTTTCGACAACTTGCTGCACGAAGGCCGGGTCGGCGACGGAGCCGGCATGCACGGTGGCGCGATCTTCGCCAAGTTCGGCGGCCAGGGCTTCCAGGCGCTCAGCCTGCAGGTCGATGAGCGTCACGTGGGCGCCCAATTCAACGCTCAGGCGGGCGGTCGCTTCACCAATGCCTTGTGCAGCGCCGGTCACGATGATGTTCTGGCCTTCCAGGCTCATGGGGTTGATCATTGAGTGGTTTCCTTGTGTGAGGGGGTGGGGGTGCGGGCGGCGGCGGTGACCGATACACCAGCCTGCAGAAGCGCCTGTATTTCGTCGCTGCTGTAACCGAGTTCGCTCAGGATTTCGACGCTGTGCTCGCCATGCAAGGGCGCATGCCGCTGGAAATCCGCCGGGTTCGCGCGCATAGAGAGCGCGGGTGTGGTGTGCCTGAGTCGTCCTTCGGTGGGGTGATCCACTTCCAGCCAGAAGCCCGAAGCCTGCAGCTGCTCGTCATTCAGCAGGTCGTCAATGGTGTTGACGCGCATGACGGGAATCTGCGCTTCCAGCAAGGCCGTTTCAAGCTCCGCGCTGCGGCGGGTTGCAACGGCTTCCGCCAGAAAGGCATAGACTTTGTCAGCGTTATTGACACGCGCCGACATCGTGGCAAAGTCGGGGTGATCGCGCAGTTCCTCGCGCCCGACGATTCTGAAGAAGTCGTGCCAGTTCTTGTTTGTATAAGGCAGCACGGCCAGATAGCCATCCAGGGTTTTGTACGGACGGCGTTCCGGGGTGAGAATGCGCGCATACCCCATGCCTGCAATGGGCGGCTCGAAAGTCGCGCCGTACAGATGCTCGACCAGGTTGAAATCCACCATGGTTTCCAGCATGGTGACTTCCAGCGCCTGGCCCTGGCCGCTATGGCCGCGTTGCAGCAAGGCTGCCAGGATTTTGCTGACAACGGCGTAAGCGGCGGTTTTGTCAGCCACAATGCTGGGCACGAAGCGCGGCTGGTCGGAAATGGTGCCAACCAGATGTGCCATACCGCTGGCGGCCTGAATGATGTCGTCGTAAGCCGGGTGGTTGGCCATGGGGCCTGCATGGTGGAAACCGTAAGCCGCGCAATGAATCAGGCGCGGGTTCTTGCGGCGGAAAGCTTCATAGCTGATGCCCAGTTTTTCTGCGGCCTGCGGGCGCAGGTTGTGCAGCAGGATGTCGGCGTCAGCCACCAAACGCTCCAGGGCTTCTTTGCCTTCCGGCTGCTGCAGGTCCAGAACGATGCTGCGCTTGTGCCTGTTGGTGTTCAGGAACACCGCTGCCATGCCGGGATTCTTGTGCGGCCCCATTTGGCGGGTCACGTCGCCAACAGGGGATTCGACCTTGATGATGTCCGCACCCAGTTCGCCCAGCATCTGCGAAGCCCAGGGCCCCATGACGACAGACGAAAGATCAATGATGCGGATACCGTCCAGAGGGAGCTTCATGAGTCGGGCCCCCCGCCGACAGGTCGGAAGACAGGCAGGTGCCGTCCGCCCTCGGTTTTCTTGAAAACCACTTCAACCGGCTGGCCGATGGCAAGGCTGTCGAGGTCGCAGTCCACGATGTTGCTCATCATTGTGACGCCTTCCTCCAGCGTGACATAGGCGATGGCGTAGGGAACCGGCGCCCGCCGCATGATGGAGTAGGAATAAATGGTGCCCTTGCCGCTGGCGGCATACCACGAGGTGTCACTGCTCAGGCAGACGGGGCAGACGGCCCGGGGGTAGAAGTGGGTTTGCGAGCAGGAGTCGCAGCGTTTGAGCTGCAGGCTGCCCTGGTCGGCGGAATCCCAATAGTGTCCGGTTTCAAGATTGACGATGGGATCGGGGTAGGTTCTTTCAGTGGCGCTCATGCGTCGTAGCTCCCAAGAATGACTGTGGCGCTGCCCATGCGTGTGCCGATGGAACCGCCGGTTCCGTGCGCCAGGGCGATCTGGCAATGAGGCACTTGCACGGCGGGATGGGCCTCGCCGCGCAGTTGGCGGACGGCTTCGATGACTTTGGTGATGCCGCCCCGATTATTCGGATGGTTGTTGCACAGACCTCCACCGTCTGTGTTGAAGGGCAGCTTGCCCACGCCGGATATCAGGTTGCCATCCGCGACAAATCGCCCGCCTTCGCCCTTGGCGCAGAAACCCAGATCTTCCAGGGTGATGAGGACGGTAATCGTGAAGCTGTCGTAAATGGAGGCGTAGTGGATGTCGGCAGGCTTCAGGCCCGCTTGTTCAAAGGCGATCGGGCCTGAAACGACGGCTCCTGTGTAGGTAAGGTCTACCTGGCCGCCGTTCAGGTGTTTGACGGCTTCGCCAGCGCCCAGCACCTTGACGCAGCGGTCGCCCAGTTTCTTCGCGATTTCCGGGCTGACAACAATCAAGGCGCCGCCCCCGTCACTGATGACACAGCAATCAAGGCGGTGCAGAGGGTCAGCCACCATGGGGGAGTTGACGACATCATCAACGGTGACGACATTGCGCAGCATGGCCCGTTCATTATGCTGGGCATGCTGCGAGGCCGCGACCTTGATCCACGCGAGCTGTTCGCTGGTGGTGCCGTATTCGTGCATGTGCCGCATCGCGGCCATGCCGTAAAGGTTGGTGATGGCGGGCCCATAGGGCAGCTCGAAGCCGTAATCCGGCACACCCGGCCCGTACTGGCGCGAACCCAGCGATGTCACGCCTTCGGCGCGCGGGCGTCCAGCCAGCGTGATCAGCGCCACGGAGCATTTTCCTGCTGCAATAGCCTGGGCGGCATGGCCCACATGTGCGACATAGGACGAGCCGCCCATTTCGGTGGTGTCGATATGGCGCAGCTTCAACCCCATGTATTCGGCCATGGCCAGGCCACCCAGGCCCGGGGCATCTCCCGCGCAAAAATAGCCATCGACATCGTCTTTGGTCAGGCCGGCGTCGCGCAACGCGCCTGCGGCGCATTCCGCATGCAGTTGCGCAATGGTTTTGTCATCCGCTTTGCGTATGGGATGTTCGTATGCGCCCGCAATGTACGCGTCGCAGTGTCGAGGGGAACGATTGACTTGCATAAGATACGTGTTCTCTATGGGCGGCTGCGCGGGCCTCCCGGAAATTCTGGGTGACAGCGTGCGCAGCCGGATACAGATGATTTACTGCCGGGTGATGCCGACGGCTTTGATGACTTCGCCCCAACGATCAAAGTCGCTTTGCAGACGTTCGCGGTAGCTTGAACTGTCGGTGTAATCCAGCGCGTTGCCGGTTTGTGCAACGTGTTCCTTGAACGCATCCGACTTCAGGCCGCTTTCCAGGGCCGCCGACAGGCGTTCCACCAGGGGTTCAGGCAGCTTCGGCGGAGCGATCAGGCCAAAGGAAGAATCCATGACCAGGGTGGGATAGCCCTGCTCTGTAGAGGTGGGCAGATCAGGCAGGAGCGCTGCGCGTCCGGGGGACACGGTGGCGATGGGACGGATCGCGCCCGACTGGATATGCGGCAGGGCCGAATAGGCTTCCACCACCATCAGGCCGACACGCCCGGCCACAGTGTCCATGAGCGCGGGGTTGCTGCCTTTGTAGGGAATGTGGGAGAAATTGAGATCGGCTTTACGGCCGAAGTCTTCCATCATCATGTGGCCGGGGCTGCCCGGGCCGGAGGACGTGTACTGAACGTCTTCTTTCTGTTTCTTGGCGTATTCGACGAGTTCGTCGATGTTGTTGACATCAATCACGCTGGGATTCACGACCAGAAACATGCGCACGCCCAGGTAGGAACCGATGGGTGTGAAGCGCTCTTGCATGTCGAGATCGGCATTCTGGAAGTGCAGGGCAGTGGTGGTCGTGTTGTTGAGCACCATGAGGGTGTAGCCATCCGGGTCGGATTTGGTGAGGTTATCCAGCCCGATCAACCCCGAAGCCCCCGCCCGGTTTTCCACCACAACAGGCTGGCCGAGCTCATTGCGCAGTTCGGAGGCGAGCAGCCGGCCAACCAGATCAGAAGGCCCCCCTGCCGGGTAGGACACAATCAGTTTAAGAGGTCTGGAAGGGTAGTTGTCCTGGGCGGCAGCAGGGGCGGCGATTGCGAGGGTTGCAACGCTTGCCAGCGCCGCCATCAGCTTGTACAGCGAGGGCAGTTTCATAAAGTCTCCTTGTTGTGCGAATATTCGTCTTATTAACGTAAGTACGTATTTTTAAGTCTGGTCGATGTTGCTGTCAAGCGGAAGTTCCGACCAGGCGATGCGGTGTTATCTC
>JAAZDZ010000294.1 GCA_012512545.1 Alcaligenaceae bacterium
GCAGGCAGCCTGCTCAAGGCTTCTGGCCGGATGCATGTCGCCCAACCCGCACTGGGCCAGCAGATTGCCGCGCTGGAACACGATCTGGGCGCGCGGCTGCTGGATCGTTCCAGCCGTGGCGTCACGCCCACCGAAGCGGGCAAAGTCTTTCTGGAACACGCCCGGCTCGTGCTGGCGGATGCCGAGCGGGCGCGCCAGGCGGTGCGCCAGTCCACGACGGTGCCCAGCGGCGACGTCGCCCTGGGGCTGACCACAACGGTGGCGCTGGCAGCCACTATGCCCATACTGAGCGCCTCCCGCAGGCAGCTGCCCCAGGTCAAGCTGAAGGTGGTGGAAGCCTATAGCGGGTTTCTGCGCGAACGATTGCAGTCGGGCAGGCTGGATCTCGCGCTGCTGTACGACGACGCCAGCGACCCTGGCCTGTCCAAACACCCCTTGCTGGATGACCAGCTGATGCTGGTCACCAGCGCCCGGCACGCCCTGCCGCAGAAAGTCTCCCTGACGGAACTGACCCGTTCGCCGCTGGTCCTGCCCGGCCTCGAACACGGGCTGCGCCGCATCATTGAAGACGCTTGCGCGCCGCAAAGCCTTGAATTGAATGTGGTGGCGGAAATCGAATCGCTCAGCAGCGTGAAACGGGCTGTGGAAGCGGGCATCGGCCACACCATTCTTCCCTTGGGGTCGGTGGCCGAAGAAGTGGCGCAAGGCCGTTTGCGCACAACCGAAATCGACGACCGGCGCATGTCGCGCCGGGTGGTCTGCGCCACCAACACGACACGGCCAAGCTCGGTAGCCAGCACGGCGGTGGTGCAGCTGATACTGGAAGTCACCCGGGAAATGGTGGAATCCGGAGCCTGGCCGGCCAAGTGGGTGGGTAATGCGCACCTGAGGCCCTTGCCATAACAGCAAGCGCCTCAGAGTGATTTACAGCATGCGGTTCAAGACACCGTCTTTCTTCACGAACTGGTGCACCAGCGCAATGCCAATGTGGCCGACAACCATGATAAGCAGCAGCCAGGCCACAGGCGAATGCAAGGCGCCGCCCAGGCTGGCCATCCAGGGAATTTCCGGCCCACCAGCGATCAGCTGAATGCCAAAAGGCTTCCAGCCATAGCCGTTGCCCACCAGGTACATGACACCCGTTACCGGCAGCAGCACCATGCCGGCGTAAAGCAGGAAATGCCCGATGGCAACCAGAGCCGCCGTGGCCGGATTCTGCACCGGACGGTTACCACGCTGCTTGAGCGCCCAGACGATGCGCAGCACCACCAGCAAAAGCAGCAATGAACCAATGCCAACGTGAAACGGAACGAGTGTCTGGCCGACCCAATGTTCGCCATCGTTGATGCGATCGAAGAATTTCATTCCTTGCCACACAAGCAGTATGGCCATACCCCAATGGAAAATTTTCGAAATACTGCCGTAGCGTTCAGGTGAGTCGTTTGTCATGTTTAGGCTCCTGTAACCTGGGTCTTATTTTAAGTCAGCATTATTGCTATTGGATGGCAATATAACCAGAATCCGATCAAGCGATGCTTTCCACAATGCCGCCTTCCACGCGCAAAGCGGTTCCCGTTGTGGCGCTGGCTTGCTCAGAGGCTGCATAGACACACAGATTGGCCACTTCCTCAGGGCTGGCAAAACGATGCAGCAAGGTGGAAGGACGGTTTTCCTTCAGGAAGATGGCTTCCATTTCCTGTGGCGTAACGCCGCGCTCGGCTGCCAGGTCGACCATCATCTGTACCGCCCCTTCTGTGCGGGTGGGGCCGGGCAGAACTGTGTTCACCGTGACGCCCGTGCCTGCCAGCACTTTGGCCAAGCCACGCGACAGGCCCTGCAAAGCCGTTTTGCTCACTCCATAATGCACCATTTCAGTCGGGATGTTCAACGCCGATTCGCTGGAAATGAACTGGATGCGTCCCCAGCCGCGCTCCCGCATGCCTTGCGCATAGTGACGGGCCAGACGCACACCGCTCATGATGTTGACCTGGAAGTATTCCTCCCACAACGCATCGTCAATGTCGAAAAATTCGCGGGCGCCATAAATACCCAGGTTGTTGATGAGAATGAAAGATCAATAATTATCAGTCATATTCCTATATCAAGTTAGGGAAGCTCTGGTAAGTCGGGCAGTAAGCAGCCGCAGTGACTTTTTCAGAGCCTCCTTGGATGTGAATCCAGCCTCAATCAAAACGGAAGGCAGAAATCGTCGTTTTCATGATTTCTTCCGAATACACTTTGCGGCCGGGGCCATCGCCCGCCGCGCCCGCAACCACCATCAGCGGCAGCAGGTGCTCTTCCGCCCGAGGCGGGTGGCAATCACGCGCATGAGGCGCTTGAACCCAGTTTTGCAGCAGGGTCATTCTTTGCTCCGGCTCACTTTCTACCGCGGCGGTCAGCCAGTCATCGAACTCAGCCGACAAAGGTGTATACCTTGTATCACCGTAACCGCGCATATTGTGGAAACTCATGCCGCTGCCCACAACCAGCACGCCCTGATCCCGCAACCCCGCGATGGCGCGTCCTGCTTCCAGGTGAGCACGCGGGTCCAGATCATTGCGCAGAGACAGCTGGATAACGGGAATATCCGCTGCGGGAAACATCAGCTTCAGGGGGATGAACATGCCGTGGTCATAACCGCGCACTGCATCCACGCCTGCGGACAGCTGGTTTTCTTCCAGCAGCCTGGCAACCTCGGCCGCCAGATCAGGCGCCCCCGGAGCCGGGTATTTGAGTTCATAAGTGTGGGGCGGAAAGCCGTAATAGTCATAAATCAGCTCTGGCCGCTGATGGCCTGTCATGCTGAAATGCGGCTCCAGCCAATGCCCGGACACCAGCACAATGGCGCGCGGCCTGTACGGCAGAGTGGCTTCCACCCCTTTCAGGAAAGCCGCCATATTGTTCCAGGCATCAGCGGGATTCCAGTCCATGAAAAAACAGGGGCCCGCGCCATGAGGAATGTAGAAAGCGGGCATGCGGCCATTGCTGGCGGGCGCTGCTTCGTGTTTGAGCTGGGTCATTGTTTGACTCCTTGAATCTTGATGCTTTCAGTATGAATCAATCCTATTAGATAGGGAACCCATTAAAATAAAGACACACCTCATACTATGAGTAGGAAATAAACATGGACAGAGTCACCAGCATGCGCGTATTTTCCCGGGCCGCCGCCGCAGGCAGCCTTTCAGGCGCGGCCCGCCAGCTGGGCATGTCGCCCGCCATGGCGACCAAGCACGTCAATGCGCTGGAAGCCCGGTTGGGCGTGAAACTGTTTCATCGCAGCACCCGCCGCCTGACTCCC
>JAAZDZ010000295.1 GCA_012512545.1 Alcaligenaceae bacterium
AGAGACAGGTCTGGGTGTGCCGGTCGCTGTGAATATCGAAGAAGTGCGCAAGCCTGAAACCGATGCCAAGCTGATCGCCGACTCCATCTGCCAGCAGCTGGAAAAGCGCATTCAGTTCCGTCGGGCCATGAAGCGTGCGATGCAAAACGCCATGCGTCTGGGTGCTCAAGGCATCAAGATCATGAGCTCCGGTCGTCTGAACGGCATCGAAATTGCCCGTACCGAATGGTATCGCGAAGGCCGTGTGCCCCTGCACACCCTGCGCGCCAACATCGACTACGGCACCGCTGAAGCGCACACCACATACGGCATCATTGGTATCAAGGTGTGGGTCTACAAGGGCGATATGCTGCCTAACGGCGAAATGCCGCCCGAGGCCGCCGCTCCCCGCGATGAAGAGCGTCGTTCGCGTCGTGGTCCTCGTGGCGATCGTCCTGACAGCCGTCGCCCAGGTGGCCGTGGCCGTGGTGGACGCCGGTCCGAGGCTGCTCCGGCGCCTGAAGGAGAATAATCATGCTGCAACCATCACGCAGAAAATATCGCAAAGAGCACAAGGGCCGGAACACCGGCCTGGCGACTCGCGGCGCGCAGGTATCGTTTGGCGAATACGGTCTCAAGGCTACTGATCGTGGCCGCCTGACCGCTCGCCAGATCGAAGCCGCCCGTCGTGCAATCAACCGCCACATCAAGCGCGGTGGCCGTATCTGGATCCGTGTGTTCCCCGATAAGCCGATCTCCCAGAAACCGGCCGAAGTCCGGATGGGTAGCGGTAAGGGCAGCCCCGAATTCTGGGTCGCCGAAATCCAACCCGGCAAGGTGATCTACGAAATGGAGGGCGTCAGCGAAGAAGTGGCTCGCGAAGCGTTCCGCCTGGCCGCCGCCAAGCTGCCGCTGCGCACGACCTTCGTGTCGCGCCAACCCGGTGCTTAAGGAGATATCATGAAAGCCAGTGAACTCCGTTCCAAAGACGCCACCGAGCTCTCGAAAGAGCTCGAAAGCCTGCTGAAGGCACAATTCAACCTGCGCATGCAGCGTGCTACCCAGCAGCTTTCCAATACCAGCCAGATTGGCAAAGTGCGTCGCGACATCGCGCGCGTTCGTACCGTCATGGCTGAGAAGGCAGGAAAGTAAAATGAGCGAAACCCAAACTACTGCACCGGCCAAGCGCCAGCGTACCCTGATCGGTCGCATCGTCAGCAACAAGATGGACAAGACCGTGGTCGTGAACGTAGAACGTCGCGTCAAGCACCCCATGCTTGGCAAGATCGTAGTGCGTTCCGCCAAGTACAAGGCTCACGACGAAACCAACCAGTACAACGAGGGCGACCTCGTCGAAATCGCAGAAGGTCGTCCGATCTCCCGCGACAAGTCCTGGACAGTCGTGCGCCTGCTGGAAGCAGCACGCGTTATCTAAAGCCCTTGGGCGGGCCGAAAACTTTCGCTCCGCCCATTCCGGCTGAAAAAATCCGAAGTCTCTTATCAAGAGCTTCGGATTTTTTTATGAATATTTAATACGAGAACCCGTCGGCCCCGCTGGCCTGCGGCTTGAAGCTTTGCAGCAATTCGGTGGCGGCGCGGCGCAACAGCAGGGTGTCGATTCCCACAGCCACGAATTGAGCGCCTAGTTCGAGCGCGCGCGGCGCACTCAGCGCATTGGTTTGCAGGATGCCAGGGGCTTTGCCTGCCTTGCGAATGCGAACAATGGCGTCTTCAACCGTTTTTCGCACATCGGGGTGGCCGGGGTCGCGCAAGTGCCCCATGCTGGCGGCCAGATCGGCGGGGCCGATGAAAACGCCGTCCACGCCTTCCACCGCCAGTATGTCGTCGAGCTGCGCGAGCGCTTCTACGGTTTCCACCTGGCAAAGCACGCTGATATTGTCATTGGCATTGGCCAGATAGTCGGTAACGGCGCCCCAATGGGCGGCGCGCGCCAGGCCCGTGCCCACTCCCCTGATTCCTTGCGGCGG
>JAAZDZ010000296.1 GCA_012512545.1 Alcaligenaceae bacterium
ATTCAGCACTCTGCTCAAAGTGCCGAACTCATCATTGGAATTCATAGCCAGGCGGGCATTGTAATTACCGGCCACCAGCTCATTTCCCAGCTGCACCACCCGTTTTATGGGGTTGGGCACCTGGCGGACAATGATTGCCCATGCCAGCAGCAGCATCAGGGCATTGACAATGAACAGGCCGTAGACCTGATGCTTGACATGCGCCTGCATGTTGTCCGACTGCACGATGAGGTTGTTAATGAGCGCTTCGATATCGTTCAACAGCACTTCGCTGAATGCGACGATGGCCAGGGTGGTTGCCCGGCCATGGGCATAGCTGTCAGCAATTGTGTTGTGATAGGGCAGGCTCAGCTTCATTGCCTGCAGTGTCTGCCTGTATGAGTCCCGGGTGACTTCTATTTTTTCGAGATATTGAAGCGACTCTGCAGTGATGGCTGGTATGGCCAGGCCGAAAGCTTCTCCGCCGCTTTCAAGGGCTTGTATGGCGGCCTCGAAACTGGCCTCGAGTTGTTCGAAGATTGCGGCGTGGTTCTGCCCTTGGCCGACTATGAAGGCAGGTTCCGCCACATGCATCAGGCCGATGCGCTGGCTCAGCATGCGCATTTTTCCCGCAATGTTGATAGTGGCGGCAATGGCATCGGACTGTCGCAGCAGAGAATGGATGATGACGATGTTTGCAACCGCCACCACGCTGGCAATGATGAACCCGATCACAAATTTGCGACGCAGAGTCTTGAATGAGAATATCCTTTCCAACCAGCGTAGAACGAATGTCAGGAAGGGCATAGTGTCAGGTTCAGAGAGCGATGAGTGGCGATTTCGCAGGCGGCAGACGAGCCTGTGTCGGTTGCGGGCGTTCTGCAGGCAGGGGCCCGGCCTGGTTTTTCGTGTGGTGTCAGCTTGTGTGATGCCTGGATGCCCGGAACGGATAAAGACTGCTAACTATATGATCCAGGCGTCGTGTGTTTCCATAACTCGGATCAATATTAATGTAATTTGAAATTAAATGTTGTTGTATGTAAGTCGGTTTGTGGTTTTTGCGGAAATATGATAGTTGCTGTCGGCCAGCGGTTGTTGGCGTTGGGGGCAGTCAGCCTGGGCGCCTTTGCCCGTCTCCCCCATATGCCCGCTCCCGCTTCCTTTTTTGGCGAGTTATATTCTTGTTGCACTTGTTTCGTGTCTGCGGGCCGGTTTGTTACAAAAACATCGGATAATACCGGGAGGCGCTGAACAAGTCATCGGTTCAGGGAAACTCTGAATAATCAGCACGGTAAGCCTGCGCCACGGATCGGGATGGAATGCACAGCAGCAGACCACCTGATTCCCAGAATGCAGGCGGCGTGGTGAATTATTCAGAGCTTCCCTGGGGTATCTACCTGAAGATAGACCTGTTCAGCGTTTTCCATATTGTTTATCTGGATGGAGACTTTGTGACTTCGCCTCAATTCTGGGGTTCGTTTACCTGGCTCTATATTTGTATTGTGGCCTTCATGGTCGGGGGCCTGATCGTCGCATCGGAGCGTTGGCACGGTGTATTCACTGGCGACTCCGACATGAAGAAGCCGCAGGCGATGCACGCGCGCGCGGCGCCGCGCGTAGGCGGACTGGCTGTCGTGGCGGGCAGTCTGGCGGGCCTGCTGGTGCTGGGCCCGGGCAATATGACGCTCACCTGGCTGTGGCCGGTTCTGTTCATCGCTGCCATGCCCGTTTTCGTGGCGGGCCTGCTTGAAGACATCACCAAGGATGTCGGTTCAGGAAAACGCCTGATGGCGGCTTTTATATCCGCTGCGATAGCCTGGTGGTTTCTGGGTGGTGTGTCGCGGGTGGGTATCGGCTGGGCCGATTGGGTATTGTCGTACTGGCCGGTTTCGCTGTTGTTCACCATGGTGGCGGTGGGCGGCTGTACGCATGCGCTGAATATTGTCGATGGCATGAATGGGCTGGCGGGCATGATTGCCACGCTGATGGCGCTGTCGCTGGCGCTGGTCGCATTGCAGGTACAGGATATTCCCATTTTCCTTATTGCTGCTGCGCTGGCGTCGGCCACGCTGGGCTTTCTGGTGTGGAACTTTCCTTTCGGACGGGTGTTCCTGGGCGATGGCGGGGCGTATTTTCTGGGCTTCATGCTGGCTGAACTCGCTGTGCAGCTGGTGGTGCGCAACCCCAGCGTTTCGCCCTTCTATGCGTTGGCCGTATTGTTCTACCCGGTCTTTGAAACCATGTTCTCGATCTGGAGGCGACGCTTCAAACGCGGTGTGCCGGTCGATCAGCCCGATGCCCTGCACTTGCATCAACTCGTGTTCCGGCGTCTGGTACGCGTGACTTTCAGCCGCGACAGCCGTCATGCCGTGCCTGCGTTATGCAATGCCATGACTTCACCCTATTTGTGGGTGCTGGCGCTGATTGGCCTGGTGCCTGCCACCATCTGGTGGGACAACACCTGGATGCTCTGCGCCAGCATTGCAGCGTTCTGCTGGGTCTATATCTGGCTGTATTCGCGACTGGTATCGTGGCGTCGGCCTGCATGGCTGCTGCTGCCTTCGCTTGGGCGGGGCGAACGCCGCCACGACGATGATAAACCGCGCTGAACCCATGCTGCACATGAACAGAAATGCCAAGGTTCGGGCACACTCATTGGATTACGCTGATATCAAGGGAGAAAAACAGTGCGAATCGAAGACGTAAAACTCGCGGTGGTCGGTCTGGGCTATGTTGGGCTCCCGCTGGCCGTGGAGTTTGGCAAGAAGCGGCCGGTGTTGGGTTTCGATATCAATAAGCGACGCATTGAGGCGCTCAAGGGCGGGCATGACCACACCCTTGAAGTCGAAGACGATGATCTGGCCGCAGCCACACATCTCAGCTATTCAGCCGATGCCGAATCGCTGGCTGATGCGAATGTATTCATCGTGACGGTGCCCACGCCGATCGACCAATACAAGCAGCCCGATCTCACGCCGCTGATTCGCGCCAGCGAAACTATCGGGCGGGTGCTCAAGCGGGGCGACATCGTCATTTATGAATCCACTGTGTATCCGGGGGCGACTGAAGAAGTCTGCGTACCCGTTCTGGAAAGCGTGTCGGGCCTGCGCTTCAACGAGGATTTTTACGCGGGCTACAGCCCGGAGCGCATCAACCCGGGCGACAAGCTGCACCGGGTCACGAATATCCTCAAGGTGACGTCGGGCTCCACGCCGGAAATCGCCGATCTCATCGACAGCATTTACGCCGAGGTCATTACCGCCGGCACGCACAAAGCGCCGTCCATTCGTGTGGCCGAAGCAGCCAAGGTGATCGAGAACACGCAGCGAGATGTCAATATTGCCCTCATCAACGAGCTGGCCCTGATTTTCAACAAGTTGGGCATTGACACCCAGGCTGTGCTGGAAGCGGCAGGCACGAAATGGAACTTCCTGCCTTTCCGGCCTGGCCTGGTGGGCGGGCACTGCATTGGCGTGGACCCATACTATCTGACGCACAAGGCGCAAAGCATTGGCTACCACCCCGAAATCATCCTGGCAGGGCGCCGCCTGAATGACAGCATGGGCGGCTATGTCGTTTCGCAGCTGATCAAGGCCATGACCAAGCGGCGTATTCAGGTGCAGGGTTCGCGCGTGCTGGTCATGGGGCTGGCATTCAAGGAAAACTGCCCCGACCTGCGCAACACCCGCATCGTCGATATCGTGCAAGAGCTGGGCGAATACAACATCGAAGTCGATGTTTACGATCCTTGGGTCGACAAGGATGAAGCCATGAATGAATATGGCATACAACCCATTGCCGGACTGCAGGAAGGCGCTTACGACGGCATTGTGCTGGCCGTGGCCCACGAACAGTTCGTAGAAATGGGCGCAGAAAAAATCCGCGCGCTCGGCAAGCCCGAGCATGTGCTCTACGACCTGAAATACGTGCTGGCGGCCCATGCCGCTGATCTGCGCCTGTAAACCAGAGAAGGAACAGTTTCAATCATGACTTCATCTCCAAGCGTCAGCGCCGCGTTCAACGATGCGATGGCAGGGTTGCAGGCGCAGCCGCGTCGCTGGCTGGTGACCGGGTGTGCAGGGTTCATCGGCTCCAATCTGCTGGAAGCCTTGCTGGCTGCGGGCCAGGAAGTCGTCGGCCTGGATAACTTCGCGACGGGGCACCGGCATAACCTGGATGAAGTGGCTGCGAATGTCGGCGCCGAAGCCTGGGCGCGCTTTCGCTTCATGGAAGGCGATATCCGCGACATGGACACATGCCGTGCGGCCGCCGAAGGCGTCGATCACGTACTGCATCAGGCGGCTCTGGGCTCGGTGCCCCGCTCCCTCGAAGACCCGGTCACGACCAATGAAGTGAATATCGGCGGTTTCCTCAAGATGCTGGTGGCGGCGCGGGATGCCCGCGTGCGTTCATTCGTTTATGCCGCTTCCAGCTCTACCTATGGCGATCATCCGGGCCTGCCCAAAGTAGAAGACCGTATCGGCAAGCCATTGTCTCCCTATGCCGTTACCAAATTCGTGGACGAGCTCTACGCCGATGTCTTTACCCGGGCATATGGCACGCCCAGCGTCGGCCTGCGCTACTTCAATGTGTTTGGCCGCCGTCAGGACCCGGAAGGCGCATATGCGGCGGTGATTCCGCGCTGGATTGCCGCCATGATCCGCGACGAGGAAGTCATTATCAACGGCGATGGCGAAACCAGTCGCGATTTCTGCTATATCGACAATGTGGTTCAGGCCAATCTGCTGGCTGCGCTGGCCGGGGCGGAAGGCATGAACCAGGTCTATAACGTGGCGTATGGGGGCCGTACTACCCTGAATCAGCTGTTCGGGTATTTATCTCAATTCCTCAACGAGCTGGGTATCGTCTACGAACGTGCGCCCCGTCATGGCGATTTTCGCGCGGGCGATGTGCGGCATTCGCAAGCCGATATTGGCAAGGCGGAATCGCTGCTGGGTTATGCGCCGCAATACGATGTCCGGGAGGGGCTGAAGGCGGCCATGCCTTGGTACGCGCAGTTCCTGCGTTGAGCACGGGCAGTTGAAATATCTTAAATCCCGCTACGCGGGTCTGCATTCCGATCACCGCCGCATCTTCTCGGGCGCCTTCCGGGTCGCGGTCTTCCTGCTGCTGGGCAAGGCCGCCGGGGCACTCAAGGAAATGGCCGTCGCCTACCGCTACGGCGTCAGCGAGGTCGTAGACGCCTATCAGTTCACCATGACCATGGCGAACTGGTTGCCGGTCACCCTGGTGGGCGCGCTGTCTGTGGTGCTGATTCCTGTTCTGGTGCGCTCCCGCGACGACGACGCTGCCGTGCGCCGTCGCTTTCTGGCTGAGCTGCATGGCTGGTGCCTGCTGCTGGGGGTGGGGCTGGCGGTGCTGATTTACATGGCCTGGCCCTGGGTATTGGAATGGGTGGGAGCCGGGCTGGATGCCGGAACGCGGCGCATGAGCGCGCAGCTGACGCTGGCATTCGCCCCGGCGGCGCTGCTTACCCTGATGACTGGCCTGAGCGCTGCCCGGCTGCGGGCGCGCGAGCGTTACATCAATACCTTGCTGGACAGTGTGCCCGCCGTCGTCATTCTGATATGGGTGCTGCTGGCAGCGACCGCCCCGGATGTCGGCCCATTGCTGTGGGGCACACTGATCGGCTATGCCATACAGTCGGTCTGGCTTTTGCGGTTGGCGAATCGGGCCGATGGTGGCTGGGGCCGCCCCCGACTGGGGTTCAATGCGCATTACTGGCCCGACCTCGTGAAAGCGGCCGGGGTGATGCTGATCGGCCAGATCGCCATGAGCTTTGTCGGCCCGATAGATCAATACACCGCAGCCAACCTGGGGGCCAATGCCAATGCCACGCTGGGGTATGCCTCTCGTTTGCTGTCCTTGCTGCTTGGTCTGGGGGCCGCCTCGGTAGGCCGGGCGGCGCTGCCGGTGCTGGCCGATGTACAGCGTCGCGGCGATGCGCTGCGGGCGCGCCAGCTGGCATTGAAATGGTCGGTGTTGATGGCCCTGGCTGGGGCGGGCGTGACGCTGGCAGGCTGGTTGCTGGCGCCCTGGATGGTCAGCCTGCTGTTTGAAAGGGGTGCCTTTTCGGCGCAGGACACCATACGGGTGGCGGAAGTGATGCGCTGGGGGCTGCTGCAAATGCCATTCTATTTTGGCGTATTGGTGCTGGTACAGCTGCTGGCCAGCCAGAACCGCTACCGCATCATGGCGGCGATCGCCATTGCCAACTTTCTGCTGAAGGCGGCAATGAATTATGTACTGGCGCCTGTCATGGGGGTGAGCGGCATCATGCTGGCCACCAGCCTCATGTACGCGCTGTCTTATCTTTGTTACACGGCAGTGGCTTTGCGCCGTCCGCCTTCAATGGCCGTCCCGGCATGATTGCTTTACAGGTATGAAATTGAATTACCCGGTTGAACAAGCTCATTTGATGATTGTGATCCACTCCCTTGCGGGCGGGGGTGCGGAACGAGTGGCTGTGGAAATGTGCGATTACTGGCTGAGGCAGGGGTGCCGCGTGACGCTGGTCACCCAAAGCAGCGCTGAAACCGATGCCTATTCTGTTCCTGAGGGCGTGGACAGGCGGGCCCTGGGGCTGGCGGGGGATAGTGCCGGTTCTGTGGCGGCGCTCTGGGCCAATGTGCGTCGCGTTACGGTTTTGCGCAGTCTGATCGCCAAGCTGAAACCGCAGGTGGTGCTGGGAATGATGACCAGGGGGTCGGTGCTGGCGGTGCTGGCCGCGCAGCGCCTGCC
>JAAZDZ010000297.1 GCA_012512545.1 Alcaligenaceae bacterium
CGGTACAACCCCATGCGCGCCATAATCGTGCCGCCCGCCAGCGCGCCAACAATGGTGGCCGCCAGGCCGAACACCTTGTTTACTGCCCCCACCTCGGTACCGGTGAAACCGGCGCCACGCAGCAGAAAGGTGGTGGACAACGCCCCAGCGAAGGCATCTCCCAGCTTGTACAGAACGATCAGCAGCAAAATGGTGATAGCGCCCCGGCGGCGGAAGAACTCCGCCAGCGGCTCCACGACTGCCACTGCCAGAGAACGCGGCGCTGCCGTCACGACTTCGGGTTCCGGCGCCAGCACGGTCGCCAATGAGCACACCGCCATGAATGCGCCCATCAGAAAATACGTGTTGCCCCAGCCGAACCATTGATCGGCCAGCACCAGCGCCAGCCCGCCCGACACAATCATCGCCAGCCTGTAACCCAGAACCTTGATCGCCGCGCCTGCTGCGCGCTCCTCGCTGCGCAGCACATCGGTGCTGTATGCATCAAAAGCGATATCCTGCGTGGCCGACAGGAAGGCGACCAGCACCGCCAGCAAAGCCAGCGGCAACAAATGCGTACCCGGAGAATAGAAGCCCATGGCGGCAATACAGGCCGCCAGCATCAGTTGGGTAAGAAAGATCCAGCTGCGACGCCGCCCCAGAAAAGGAAAGGAATAGCGATCGACCAGCGGCGCCCACAGAAACTTCAGCGTATAGGCCGAACCGATGAGCGTCAGAAAACCGATATTCTGCAGCGACACACCATCCAACGTCGCCCAGGCTTGCAATGTTCCGCCTGTCAGGGCCAGAGGCAAGCCGCTGGCAAAGCCCAGCACCAGCAATGGCAGGACTCGCGGACTCAGATAAACACGTGAGGAAGCAGTGATGTCAGCTCCGTTCAACGACCGGATTCAAAACGATAGACAGCCAGCGTACTGCGCCAGCCAGGCAGCAGTTTAACCTCTTTGTCTTCCTTGAACGTGGCCATGTCGGTGATACGCAGACCCAGTTTGCGGGCCAGTCGTTCGAAGTCTCGCAAGGTGCAAAGGTGAATGTTCGGCGTGTTGTACCACTCGTAGGGCATCTCGCCAGTCACCGGCATCCGCCCCCGCAGAATCGACCATCCGTGCGGCCAGTACCCGAAGTTCGGAAACGATACGATGCCGTAATGGGCCACCCGGGCCATTTCCTGCAGAATCCGCTCGGTATTGTGCATGGATTGCAGCGTACGTGACAGCACTACGGTATCGAACTGATGATCATCGAACAGCGCCAGCCCTTCTTCAAGGTTCTGCTGGATCACGCGCACGCCGCGTCGCACGCAGGCGATTACCTGCTGATCACTGAGTTCCACCCCTACGCCCACGCACTGCTTGTTGTTCTGCAAATGCGCCAGCAGCGTGCCGTCGCCGCAACCCAGATCGAGCACGCGGTTGCCCGGCTCAACCCATCCTGCAATACGCTTGAGGTCGGGACGCACATGAGCAGGCGCTGTGACGCTGATCTGATTCACGCCAGGACTCCCGTAGTGAGGCGGCGCTCCGGCAAGCCCAGACTGGCCGCCATGCGATCGAAATACCCCTGCACCACAGCGTGATAACGCGCATCTTCAAGCAGAAAGGCGTCATGACCATGGGGCGCATCAATTTCGGCGTAGGTGACGGCGGAGTGATTGTTAAGCAGAGATTTCACAATTTCGCGGGAACGTTCGGGCGGAAAACGCCAGTCTGTCGTGAAGGAAACCAGCAGGAAATCCGCCTTGGCGGGCTCCAGCGCCTTCGCCAGATCGCCGTTGTAATTGCGCGCCGGGTCGAAATAATCAAGCGCGCGGGTAATCAGCAGATAGGTGTTCGCATCGAAATACCGGGAGAATTTCTCGCCCTGGTAACGCAGGTACGACTCAACCTCGAACTCCACGCCATAACCATAATGGAAGGCACCGTTATGCCCGGGCTCACGCTGCTGGCGCCCAAAGCGCTGGGCCATGGTTTCGTCGGACAGATAAGTGATGTGGCCAATCATGCGCGCCACCGACAGGCCATGCACCGGCACCACCCCATGTTCGTAGTAATCGCCTCCATGAAAGCCCGGGTCACTGATGATGGAGCGTCGCGCCACCTCGTTGAAGCCGATGTTCTGGGCTGACAGGCGCGGCGTGCTGGCGATCACGACGCAATGCCGCAGGCGCTCGGGGCAGGTAATCGACCAGCTCAGCGCCTGCATGCCGCCCAGCGATCCGCCCATGACAGCGGCGAAGCATTCAATGCCGAAATAGTCGGCCAGCCTGGCCTGCGCCCGCACCCAGTCCTCGACAGTGAGCACGGGAAACGCTGCGCCCCACGGCTTGCCTGTTGCCGGATTGATGCTGGCCGGGCCTGTGGAGCCAAAGCACGAGCCAATATTATTGACGCCAATGACGAAATAACGGTCGGTATCCACGGCCTTTCCGGGGCCGACCATGTTGTCCCACCAGCCGACATCGCGGGGGTTGTCTTCCGACATTCCCGCAACATGATGCGAGGCATTCAGGGCATGGCAGATCAGTACCGCATTGCTGCGTTCGGGATTCAACTGACCATAGGTTTCGACCGCAAGCTCGTACTGCGGCAGCACCTGCCCGCTGGTGAGCTCCAGCGGCTCGTCGAAACCGATGAGCTGAGGCCGGACAAAGCCAACCGAACCCGTCGGGACAATGGTTTCAGAAGATGGAATTGTGGTGTCAGCCGTACGGGCTGTCGAGATAGGCGTTGTGTCCATTCAGGACCTCTTTAGCGGTATTTATGAGGCGCCCGCAAGCGGATCGAGCAAATCGGCGCCAGGAACAAAGATCAGCTGCCGCATTGTAGCACCAGCCAATATGAATCCGGGATAACCCCGGGCCGCCGGACCGGCCCATATGAATACAATTGGAATTGTTTGTAGCACTTGAATACGATCGTCAACGAATACAACAGGAGGCACCCCGCATATGAAACCCCTCACCGAGCGTGAACTGACATGCCTGCAATGGGTATCAATCGGAAAAACCAGTTGGGAAACCGGTCGCATTCTCGGCTTGGCCGAGCGCACAATCAATTTCCACATCCAGAATGCCTGTCGCAAGCTGGGCGTTCACAGCCGCCAGGCTGCCATCACCACGGCCATGCGTACTGGCCTGCTGAGTTTCGACGAAGATGCCCCGGACACGGCCTCGCCGCTGCTGCCCCGCGTCACGATGCAGCCCGAGGTGCGTCATAACGCCAACTGACATGCATACAATCAGAAAGGCTGATGCTTGAGCATATACCTGCCGCTTGTGTGCCCTTGGCCCCCCGCGCGACACCCTCAGGTAAAATCCCCGCTATTTGCAACGCAATCTGAAGTCGCGCATGAGCTCACCCACCCCCCGCCTCGACCGCATCCGTCAGGATGTCCATCTCCTCACTGCGATCAAGCGCGGCATAGAAAAAGAAGGCTTACGCGTCGATGCCCAAGGCAAGCTGGCACTGACAGCGCACCCGCAGGCGCTGGGTTCCACCCTGACTCATCCGCGCATCACAACCGATTACTCCGAAGCCTTGCTGGAGCTCATCACCGGCGTTCATTCCAGCGTCGAAAGCCTGCTGCAGGAACTCGAGGAAACACACCGCTTCGTCGCCAGGCGGCTTGATCACGAACTGGTCTGGAATCAATCCATGCCAGCGGAACTGCCCGCCGAAGAAGACATTCCCATCGGCTGGTATGGCAGTTCCAATACCGGCATGCTCAAGCACGTCTATCGGCGCGGCCTGGCGCATCGCTATGGCAAAGCCATGCAATGCATAGCGGGCGTGCACTACAACCTGTCAATGCCCGACCGCCTCTGGGATGTTCTCGGCATCGAAGGCATTTCTCTTGAGCAGCAGCGCAACAAGGGTTATCTCGCGCTTATCCGCAATTTCACCCGCTACTCCTGGCTGCTCATGTACCTTTTCGGCGCCTCGCCCGCCCTGTCCCGGGCATTTCTGGGCGACGCCCCGCATTCTCTGCAGGAATTCGACGCCGACACCCTGTACCTGCCCTGGGCAACCAGCCTGCGCATGAGCGATCTGGGCTACCAGAACAAGGCGCAATCCGATCTCCAGCTCTGCTACAACGATCTCGAAACCTTTCTGCAACGCATGCACACGGCGGTCACCACCTCCTGGCCCGCCTACGAGCGCCTGGGCACCAAACAGAATGGCGAATGGATACAGCTCAACACCAATGTGCTGCAGATCGAGAACGAATACTATTCCAACATCCGCCCCAAGCGGACCACGCAGCGGGGCGAGCGCCCCGCCACCGCGCTGGCCGAACGCGGCGTTGAATACATCGAAGTGCGCTGCCTGGATATCGACCCCTGGTCGCCCATCGGCATCCGTGCCGAGACCTGTCGTTTCCTGGATGCTTTCCTGCTGTTCTGCGTCAGCGATGAAAGCCCGTTTTTCCCGGGCAATGGCCACTGCACGCTCAGTCAGGACAATTTCAACACCGTCGTGCGCGAAGGACGCAAACCCGGTTTGACTCTGCAGCGCGACGGCACCGCAATCGCCCTGCGCGACTGGGGCGAAGAACTCATCGAACGCATCCGCCCGTACGCCGGGCTGCTGGACGAAGCCTGCGGCCACAAACGCCACGCCACCGCGCTGGAGCTGCAGCTGCAGAAAATCCGCAACAGCGAACAAACACCGTCCGCCAAAGTGCTGCAGGCCATGCGCGACAAAAAGCTCAGTTTTCACGACTGCATGCTGCAAGTCAGCGAAGGCCACCACGAAACCCTTGCCAACGGCCCTCTGGAACCAGAGCTTCTGCAAAGCTACAGCGACGAAGCCGCCGCGTCCCTTGAAGAACAGCGTGCCATCGAAGCTTCCGACACCGAAAGCTTCGACGACTACGTCGCGCATTTCCACGCCGCCCTGCGCGCACCCTGACAACGCGACAAGCCGCGCGTAGGGTTCAGGAACCTTGAGAATCACCGGCTCAGGGTCTTGACCCTGTGCGGTTGTAAGGGGGTAATCAACCGTGTCTGGCGAATGGACATCCCCCGTTCATGGGGTAGAGCCGACGAATGCCGATCCCCGTTTATGGGGTAGAGCCTGCGGTTGGGAGGGTGTGATGCGCCGTGCTGGCGATGGA
>JAAZDZ010000298.1 GCA_012512545.1 Alcaligenaceae bacterium
GAATACGCCCGGTAGCCTGCAGACGTGCGCGCAACAGGCGGGATCAGGCCGATTTCCTCGTAATAGCGGATCATCTTGGCCGAAACGCCTGTGGCCTTGGCCGCTTCTCCGATATTCATCATGCTGGTTCCTGCGTTCCGAAGCGGCGCAGCCGCAGCGCATTACCCAGCACGAACACGCTGGACAACGCCATGGCGCCCGCCGCAAAAATGGGTGAGAGCGACACGCCCCAGGTTGGGTAGAGTACCCCGGCGGCCACCGGAATCAGCGCGGTATTGTAGATAAAAGCCCAGAAGAGATTCTGGCGGATATTGCCTATGGTGGCGCGCGACAGGGCAATGGCATTAGGCACACCTTGCAGGCTGCCGGACATCAGCACCACATCGGCGGCCTCGATAGCGATATCCGTTCCGGTGCCAATGGCCAGGCCCACATCGGATTCCGCCAGCGCTGGCGCATCGTTGATGCCGTCGCCCACGAAGGCGACTGCGCCATACCCGGCCCGCAGACGCCGCACGGCATCCACTTTGCCTCCGGGCAGCACTTCAGCAACCACTTCATCAATGCCCAGGCGCCTGGCGATGGCTTGCGCTGTGCGCTGGTTATCGCCGGTAATCATGGCTACCTTCAGGCCGAGCTCATGCAAGGCGGCGATGGCCGCAGGCGTGCTTTCCTTGATGGGGTCTGCCACGGCAATAATCGCCGCCAGCCGCCCGCCAATTGCCGCATACAGGGGCGATTTTCCTTCCTGGCCCAAACGCTGTGCCGTTTGCGCAAAGGGCGAGACATCCAGGCCGAGTTCCTGCATGTAGCGGTCGGCACCCACTTCGATCCGCTCGCCCTGCGCTTCCGCCCGCACGCCAAAGCCTGTAATGGACTCAAAACCGCTGACTTCCGGCACTTCCAAGCCTTCAGCCTGCGCGGCCTGCACAATGGCGCGGGCGATAGGGTGTTCAGACCGTGCCTCAACAGCGGCGATGCACGCCAGAACGTCGGCGCGCTCGAAACCTTCCGTGACTTCAAGGTCGGTAAGTTCGGGGCGGCCTTCAGTGAGGGTGCCGGTTTTGTCCACCGCCACGACCTGAGCATCTCGCAAGCGCTGCAGGGCCTCGCCCTTGCGGAACAGCACGCCCATTTCAGCCGCGCGGCCCGTGCCCACCATGATGGAAGTCGGCGTGGCCAGCCCCATGGCGCACGGGCAGGCAATAATCAGCACCGATACCGCATTCACCAGCGCAAACGTCAGCGCCGGGGCTGGCCCCCATATCAGCCAGACCAGGAATGTCAGCAAGGCGGCCAGCATCACCGCAGGCACAAACCACATGGTGACTTTGTCTACCATGGCCTGGATGGGCAGCTTGGAGCCCTGCGCCTGCTCAACCATGCGGATGATCTGCGCCAGCACCGTCTGGCCCCCCACCGCCGTCGCGCGGAAGGTAAAGGCGCCCGTCTGGTTGACCGTACCGCCCACCACCTCTGCCCCGGCAGATTTCACCACCGGCACCGGCTCTCCGGAAATCATGGATTCATCGACATAGCTTTCGCCCTCCATGACTTCGCCATCGACCGGCACCCTTTCGCCCGGACGCACGTCAATCAGATCGCCCGCCGTCACTTCAGCGATTGGAATCTCCACCACCGTTCCGTTGCGCCGGACCCGGGCCGTCTTGGCCTGCAAGCCCACCAGGCGCTGAATGGCGGCCGATGTGCGGCCTTTGGCGCGGGCCTCAAGAAACCTGCCCAGCAGAATCAGGGCAACGATGACGGCAGCCGCCTCGTAATAGACATTCACTGTGCCCGCTGGCAGCAGCCCCGGCGCGAAAGTGGCCACCAGCGAATAACCATAGGCCGCCAGCGTGCCCACCGCCACCAGGGAGTTCATATCGGGCGCCAGGCGGAACAAGGCAGGCAGGCCCTTCTGGTAAAACCGGCGGCCCGGAAACACCAGCACCAGGGTGGTCAGCGCGAACTGCAGCAGCCAGCTGGTTTGCAGGCCGATACTGCGTTCGATCAGGGCATGTACGCCGGGCACCAAATGCGAGCCCATTTCCAGAATGAAAACCGGCAAGGCCAATACCACCGCCAGCAGAAAATCGCGCTTCAATTCATTGCGTTCAGTGTCTTTCTTAGCCAGGGCTTCGTCGGCGTTCGCCCCTGCGGCGGCATCCACTGGCCGGGCGTCAAAGCCCGTTTTATCGACTGCGGCCACCAGCGCTGCCGCATCCGCCACGCCCTGCACTGTGGCCCGCTCCGTGGTCAGGTTGACGCTGACCTCCCGCACGCCTTCCACCTTGCGCAAAGCCGCTTCCACCCTGCCCACGCAGGACGCGCACGTCATGCCTTCGATATCCAGCTCAATGGTGCTGGCAGGCACATCAAAACCTGTTTTCTCGATGGCGTCGATCAGCGATTGGCGGCGGGTGCCCGGAGCAACCTGCAGGTCAGCCCGTTCGGTTGCAAGATTGACGCTGACCTCTTCCACGCCTTCCACCTTGCGCAAGGCAGCTTCGACACGGCCTACGCAAGAAGCGCAGGTCATGCCTTCAACGGGCAAGGAAATGGAAAGAGTCGCGGCGGCAGTCATGGTCAGCTCCTGGAAGTCGGATATTCATATCAGCGTGCTTCAAGAATAAACCTTTCCATGATGGGAAGGTCAAGACCATTCAGGGAACATCACACAATAAGCGAATGTGTCCTCAGCCATTCCTTAAGCGCATCGTTCATGCGTGTCTGCCAACCAGGGCCCGTGGCACGAAAAGCAGCCAGAACATCCTGGTCGAAACGGATCGACACTTGTTCCTTGTTGCCACTCCCCTTTGGCCGGCCCGCACGGCGGAGGGTGACAGCTTCACGCATGACCGTAGCCGCATCCGGTGAATCTTCATCCAAGGCGGGTTCAATATCTGCCGCCGCTTCACGCCGCACCCGCGCCCAATCCGTCTGAGACTTCTTGAGAGCGCGGCTAGCCTGCATTTCTTCAGTCGTCATTGCTGTAGTTTTCAAGCCAGTCATGATAAGCCTCCCTTTCAGAACGATTGGCTCGACGAAAGCTGATGATGCGAAGTTCGTCCACACCAGGAACATGCACGACAGTCATTACAGTAAGTGCTTCGAATACGTAAGCGAATGATTGCACCCGCTGTTCGCCCCGCCTTGTACTAAAGACATCCAGCCGATACACGCTCGTTATGACAAGGTCGGCATCTGTGAAGTCGAGGCCGTGTTTCTCAAGATTCAGCTTTCGCTTGGCTTCATCCCAAACATACCGCATTTCTATCCTATTAATGTAGATGCATTAATTAGGAGAGGCAAGTAGTTATGGGCACTCAGGGTTTTAGGCAGTTCCATGCTGGCATCCACAGATGAATCACACATTCCATCATGACCGGACGCCGAAGCCTTGAGCCCATTGAGTGAACGAAACAATCCCTTCGGAAACTACGACACGTGTGCTGCGGGAGGCGCATCACACGTGTCGTATCCGCTTGGTGAGCAGGTGCTGGGCGTCAGATTGCGCCTTCGCTGCGCATGGCGGCGATAGCTTCCTGGGACCAGCCCAGTTCCTGCAGAATGACGTCAGTGTGCTGGCCCAGACCCGGCACGCCGTCCATGCGCGGAGCATAGTCGTTGCTGGTGCCCGGCGGCAGCAGTGCAGGCACCGTGCCGCTGGGGGTGGTGATTTCCGTCCAGCGATTGCGGGCCTTCAATTGCGGGTGATTCCAGACATCGTGCATGTCGTTGACCCGGGCGTTGGCGATCGGCGCGTCGTCCAGCCGCTGCAAGACCTGGTCGGCAGTGAGATCCGCAAACGATTCCACAATGATGGCGCGCAGCGCATCGCGGTTTTCCACCCGGCGCGAGTTCGACACAAAACGTTCGTCTTCCAGCAGTTCGGGGCGCTGCAGAACGCTTTTGCAGAACGAGGCCCATTCACGCTCGTTCTGCAGGCCCAGCATGATGGAAGCGCCGTCGCCCGCCGGAAAGGGGCCATAGGGGTAAATGGTGGCGTGAGCCGCACCCGCCCGCGGGGGCGGCATGGCCCCTTCGAAGGCGTAGTACATGGGGAAACCCATCCATTCGACCATGCTTTCCAGCATGGACACATCAATGCGCGTGCCCTTGCCGGTCTTGCCGCGTTTCACCAGCGCGGCAAGAATGCTGCTGTAGGCATACATGCCCGCCGAAATATCGGCAATGGAACAGCCCGCCTTGGCAGGCTCATCCTTGGTGCCGGTCACGGACAGAAAGCCCGATTCGCTTTGGATCAGCAGATCATAGGCTTTCTTGTCGCGGTAAGGGCCATCGTCGCCGTAGCCGGAAATATCGCAGACGATAAGCCCAGGGTGCTTGGGATGCAGTTCTTCAAACGACAGGCCCAGGCGGGCAGCCGCGCCCGGCGCCAGGTTCTGCACCAGCACATCGGCTTCTTCAAGCAGCTTGGCCAGCACCTTCTTCGCTTCCGGGTTTTTGACATCCAGCGTCATGCTTTCCTTGGAACGGTTGGTCCAGACGAAGTGCGAGGACATGCCCTGCACGCGCTCGTCGTAACCCCGGGCAAAGTCGCCCGTGCCCGGGCGTTCAACCTTGATGACCCGCGCGCCCAGATCAGCGAGCTGGCGGGTGCAGAATGGCGCCGCAATGGCATGTTCAAGTGTAATGACGGTAATGCCGTCGAGAGGACGTGACATAGCGTATTTCTTAGAACGAGCGTGGCAGACCAAGCACGTGCTCGGCCACATAGGAGTAAATCAGGTTGGTGGAAATAGGCGCCACCTGATACAGACGGGTTTCGCGGAATTTGCGTTCGATATCGTATTCGTTGGCAAAGCCGAAACCACCGTGGGTCTGCATGCAGACGTTGGCCGCTTCCCAGCTGGCCTTGGCCGCCAGATACTTGGCCATATTCGCCTGAGCGCCGCAATTTTCGTGGGCATCGAAACGGCGGGCGGCTTCAAAACGCATGAGGTTGGCGGCTTCGACTTCGATGAAGGCATCGGCAATCGGGAACTGCACACCCTGGTTCTTGCCGATGGGGCGGTCGAACACAATGCGCTCGTTGGCGTAATTGGTGGCGCGGTCAATGAACCAATAGCCATCGCCAATGCACTCAGCCGCAATCAGCGTGCGTTCGGCATTGAGACCTTCCAGAATGTATTTGAAACCCTTGCCTTCTTCGCCAATCAGGTTTTCTTCCGGGATTTCCAGGTTCTCGAAGAACAATTCGTTGGTTTCGTGATTCACCAGGTTGGGAATGGGGCGAACCGTCAGACCTTTGCCGATGGCATCGTGCAGGTCAACGATGAAAATGGACATGCCTTCGGATTTCTTCTTGACCTCGGCCAGCGGCGTGGTGCGCGCCAGCAGAATCATGAGATCGGAATGCTGCACCCGCGAAATCCACACTTTCTGGCCGTTCACCACGTAACGGTCGCCCTTCTTGACGGCGGTGGTCTTGAGTTTGGTGGTATCGGTGCCGGTGGTGGGCTCAGTCACGGCCATGGACTGAATGCGCAGCTTGCCAGCCGCAATGGCGGGCAGGTATTTTTCTTTCTGTTCCTTGCTGCCGCTGCGCAGCAACGTGCCCATGTTGTACATCTGGCCGTGTACGGCGCCGGCATTGCCGCCAGAACGGTTGATTTCTTCCATGATGACGGTGGCTGCAGTCAGCCCCAGGCCGGTGCCGCCGTATTCTTCAGGAATCATGGCAGACAGCCAGCCGGCTTCCATCAAGGCGTCCACAAACTCTTCCGGATAGGCTTTTTTCTCGTCTACCTTGCGGAAGTATTCGTCGGGAAACTGGCGGCAAAGCTGACGCACTGCGTCACGGATATCCTGAAATTCGTCGGTTTGGTTGTACATGTATTTCTCCTTGATGGTGCTATTGTGCAAACTCCATTGATATTTGTGAAATACTTATTCAACCTATCCGTTAGATATAAAACATATAGCAC
>JAAZDZ010000299.1 GCA_012512545.1 Alcaligenaceae bacterium
AGACCTTGCCTGAGCAATCCAGCCTGTAGCTGCTGCATTGCTGCGCCCTCTGCCGCCTGAAAGAGATGTATGAACCCCGCCGACATGCCATTTCCCTTGAGACACCAAGAACCCGGGCCGCACGTGCGCCCGCCCTTCCCTGGAAAGCTCCAAATACTCTAGCCCATATAAAACACATTTGTGATTGCGGTTATCACCAACGTGTTTGAATTTACCCGTTCAATCACGATTGTGAATACCTTTGGCACCCGTCTTCGATATGCCCGCACCTTGCGTCAGCTCACTCAGAAAGAGCTGGCGCGCTTGTGCGGCTTGTCCCAGGGAGCCATCGGCAACTACGAAACCGACAGTCGTCGCAGCCCCAAGGATGTTTTCCGCATTGCTGAAGCCTTGAACGTCGAAGCGGCCTGGCTGGCCATGGGTACGGGTTCCATGGAGCCCGCCACTCTGCGGCGAATCGCTGATACGCCATCCTCAGGCGCCTCCTGGCCTTTTCCTGGCATCGACCCCGAGCGCATCTGGGCCTTATCTGCCCAACAGCGCGAAATTCTTGAAAGCACGCTTGCCGGAATGCTTTCCGTGCTTGAGAAACGCAGCCCGGACGAACGAAGTTAAGCGCCACACCTGAACAAAACGGGCCCTCAGAAACTCTTGAGGGCCCGCAGCATCATTGCCGGCTCAGACAATGCCTGGGCGCTTACGAGCGCCTTGGAATCGCCTGACGATTATTGTTGAATGGCGTAGAGGTAGAGTTCTACGCGGCGGTTCATGGCCCGGCCTTCCGCCGTGGAGTTGTCTGCCACGGGGTTATTGGGGCCACGGCCTTCAGAAGTAAGGTGTGCAGCCGGCACACCACGCGATGTCAGGTAATTGGTGACCGCATTGGCGCGATTGACCGACAGCGTCTGGTTTACCTGCATGGAGCCCGTGCTGTCTGTGTGGCCGATAGACTTGGCGCGCAGTTCCGGGTGTTGAACCAGAGCACGCGCAACGCTGTCCAGCACTGGCAGCAATTCGGGCTTCAGCTCGTATTTGCCTGTATCAAAAGACACATTGCTGGGGATATTCACCCGCAGCGAACCATCTTGCATTTCAGTGACATCGACACCCAGGCCGGATGCGCCGGACTGCTCGACATCGTTTTTAACGCCTGCCCAGTTGTAGCCGACAATGCCGCCAGCCACAGCACCAACCCCGGCGCCAATGGCGGCAGCACGGCTGCTGTCACCGATCAGGGCGCCCAGGCCCGCGCCTACAGCCGCGCCTGCGCCCGCGCCCATGGCAGTGCGGCCACCCTGGCTTCCGGTGGCAGTACAACCTACCGCCAGAGCCAATGCACCCAAGCCACACGCCAATCGTGTCATACGCGTCGAAACTTTCATACGGATTCTCCTTGTTTTACGCAGACGATACTTCTGCCTGGAAAGCATCGTAACAAGAGCCCGCCAACCGCATTGTTAAATTTCGTTTAGTGCAGAATTTGTTTGAGAAACAACTGGGTGCGTTCGTGCTGCGGTGAATCGAAGAAAGCATCGGGCGTATTTTCTTCGATGATTTCGCCCTGATCCATAAAGATGACGCGATCCGCCACCTTGCGGGCAAAACCCATTTCGTGCGTGACGCACAGCATTGTCATGCCGCTTTCCTGAGCCAGACTGACCATGACATCCAGCACTTCCTTGACCATTTCCGGGTCCAGAGCGGAAGTGGGTTCGTCAAACAACATGATTTTTGGATTCATGCACAGGGAACGGGCAATGGCAACGCGCTGCTGCTGCCCCCCTGACAATTGGCCAGGGTATTTGTCGGCCTGTTCGGGAATACGCACACGTTCCAGATACTTCATGGCGCTGGCCTCGGCTTCAGCCTTGCTTTTTTTCAGCACCCAGATCGGGCCGAGCGTGAGGTTTTCCAGCACGGTAAGGTGAGGAAACAGGTTGAAGTGCTGAAACACCATGCCGACATCGCGACGTATGATTTCGATGTGTTTGAGATCGTTTGTGAGCTCGGTGCCATCCACCACAATACGGCCTTGCTGGTGTTCTTCCAACCGGTTGATGCAGCGGATCATGGTGGACTTGCCCGACCCGGAAGGGCCGCAGATCACAATGCGCTCGCCTGGCGCCACATCCAGGTTCAGGTTGCGCAAGACATGGAATTGTCCGTACCACTTATTGACGTTTTCAAGGCGGATGATGGCCTCGGACATGCTCGACTCCTTGTTCCGCTTGATCAGCGTTGATATCCCTTGTCCAGGTGACGTTCCAGACCCTGGCTATAGCGGGAGATCGCAAAACAGAAAATGAAATAGATCACGGCGATGAACACATAGGCTTCCACGCTGAAACCGCGCCAGGCGGCATCGGCAATCGCCGCCTTGGCTGCCTGCGTGAGATCGAAGATACCTATGATGACCACCAGCGACGTGTCCTTGAAAAGAGCGATGAAAATACCCACCAGAGGGGGAATGACGACCCGCAGCGCCTGCGGCAGAATGATCAGCCTGATCTGCTGCCAATAGCTCAGGCCGAGGGAATCAGCCCCTTCGTACTGGCCCTTGGGTATGGACTGCAAGCCCCCTCTTACGGTTTCCGCAATATAGGCGGCGGCAAACAGAATGATAGCGATCTGGGCGCGCAGCAGTTTGTCGATGGTGAAGCCTTCGGGCAGAAACAGTGGCAGCATCACCGACGACATGAACAACAGGCTGATCAGCGGCACGCCGCGAATCAGCTCAATATAAATGATGCACAGCGACTTGATGGCCGGCATATGCGAGCGGCGCCCCAGCGCCAGCAGTACCCCCATGGGAAATGCGAACGCAATACCAAAAGTAGACAGGATAAGCGTAAGGGGCAGACCGCCCCAGCGGTCATTCTCGACATAGGATAACCCGAACACGCCGCCCCACATCAGCACGGCGACGGCAATCAGGGCGAACGTCCACATGACCACCAGCCAGGGCTTCCAGAACACGCGGATAGCACTGCAGATCAGGGCTGCGACAAGCACCAGCGTTGCCAGCAGCGGCCGCCATTGTTCGTCGTAAGGGTACACGCCAAACAGAATCAGACGGTGCTTTTCGGCGATGAAAGCCCAGCAGGCCCCCGCAGCCTGGCGGCAATCCTGGGCGGTATCGGAGGTGAAGTCAGCCTCGAAGAACAGCCAGTCCAGCATGGCGGGAACCATCATGACAAGCAGCCAGCTCACCAGCACTGTCAAGAGCGTGTTCAGTGGCGACGAAAACAGGTTTTCCTTCAGCCAGGCCAGCCGCCCGACTGAAGAGACAGGCGGAAGCATCTGGGCGCTTGAATTGGCATTCATGTCAGCGCTCCACCAGCGCAATGCGCTTGTTGTACCAGTTCATGAAAATCGAAATCGACAAGCTGACCGTAAGGTAGGCCGCCATGATGATGAGAATGCCTTCGATCGCTTGCCCGGTTTGATTCAGGGTGGTGTTCACAACCGATACGATGTCGGGATAGCCAATGGCCACGGCCAGAGAGCTGTTTTTCGTCAGATTGAGATACTGGCTGGTCATGGGCGGAATAATCACGCGCAGCGCTTGTGGCAGCACGACAAGACGCAAAGTCCGGCTCCGGGACAGACCAATAGCCTGAGCGGCTTCCCATTGCCCCTGCCC
>JAAZDZ010000300.1 GCA_012512545.1 Alcaligenaceae bacterium
AAGCGCGCGTTGCGTGTGGGCAAGCTCACTCTGGCGGCGCTGGAACCCGTACTGGCGCTTTACCGCTCGCCGGAACTGCTTGCCGACAGGCTGACCACCTTGCGTCTGCTGACCCGCCCCCGCGAGCACATGCGCCAGCAGGCCGAACTGCTACAACCCGTAGTGCAGCAGTTCGTGGGCGCTGACTACAGCGTGGAAAGCGTGCCCATGTTCAGCCAGATCGGCAGCGGCGCCCTGCCCGTCGATCAGCTTCCCAGCCATGGCCTGGTTGTGCGCCCTGCTGGCGCGGGGCGCCCGGGCCGGGCTCTGCAGAACCTGGAAAAACGCTTCCGGGAATTACCCCGCCCTGTCATCGGGCGCATCGCCCAGGACGCCTTCTGGCTCGATCTGCGCTGCCTGGAAGACGCCGACCAGACCCGCCTGACCCAGCAATTGCAACAAGAACACTGACCATGATCATCGGAACCGCCGGCCATATCGACCACGGCAAAACCACCTTGGTAAAAGCGCTTACAGGCGTCGAGACCGACAGGCTGAAGGAAGAACAGTCGCGCGGCATATCCATTGAGCTGGGCTATGCCTACACGCCTCTGGCCAATGACGACATTCTGGGCTTTATCGACGTACCCGGCCACGAGCGCCTGGTGCACACCATGGCAGCGGGCGCCAGCGGCATCGACTTCGGCCTGCTGGTGGTGGCCGCCGACGATGGCGTCATGCCGCAAACCCATGAGCACCTGGCAATTCTGGGCATGCTGGGCATTACGCAGGGCGCTGTCGCCGTTTCCAAAACCGACCGCGTGGACACACACCGCCTGACCGAGGTGGAAAACGAAATCGCGCAACTGACTGTTGGCACCTTCCTGCAGGATATGCCGGTTTTTTTCGTCAGCGCCTCCAGCCCCGGCGACCCGGGCGTAGACAGCTTGCGCGAACACCTGCACACAGCCGCTCAGACCATGGCCGCCCGCAGCACTCAGGGCCTGTTCCGCCTGGCGATAGATCGTGTCTTCACCTTGAAGGGGCATGGCACGGTTGTCACCGGCACCGTCCACGGTGGCGCCTTGCATCTTGACGACGACACATCGGATATCCGCCTGATGCCCGGCGGCCAGAAAGTACGCGTGCGCAGTATTCACGCACAAAACCAGCCATCGCGTTCCGCCCTGGCAGGCCAGCGCTGTGCATTGAACCTGGGCGGCATCGACAAAGATGCCATCGCCCGCGGCGACTGGATTGCCGATGCCCGCTGCTTCCAGCCATCGCGCAATGTGGATGTGCAACTGCGACTGCTGCCCTACGCTGTATCGGGCATACGCACCTGGACGCCGCTGCATATTCACCTGGGCGCTTCGCACTATCTGGCGCACGCCGTGCCTTTATCCGGCAATGCGCTGGCTGCGGGTGAAACCGGATGGGTGCAGCTTGTATTCGACCAGCCTGTCTGCGCCATGCCCGGCGACCGCTACATTGCCCGCGATGCGCAGGCCCGCCACACCGTGGGCGGGGGCATCGTGCTCGACCCCAACGCTCCCCAGCGTAAACGCCGCGCGCCCGAGCGCCTGGCCTGGCTGCAGGCCGTTGCCACCCTGCAAACCGGCAATGACTTGTCCGCCTTATTGCAGCAGGCCCCTCACGGCCTGGACGAACACCAGGTCATGCGGCTGCTGCAGCGCCCTGTGGATGATGCGCCGCCCCCCGATGCCTTATGGGTTGCGGCCAAAAACGGGCAGGCCGCACTCACCTTGATATTGCAGTCGCACTGGGACGCCCTGGCCGGGCACACCCTGGCAATCCTGGGCAACTTCCACGAACGCTGGCCCGACGAGCCCGGTGTCGATACCACCCGGCTACGGCGCATGGCATGGCCCACCCTGCCAGACGCTCTGTGGCTGGCGCTGCGCGACCACCTGCTGGCCGATGGCCGCCTGGCGCGCAACGGCCCCTGGCTGCACTTGCCCGGCCATGCTGTGGCGCTTACCGCGCAGGAAACCGAACTGGCGGAAAAACTCTTGCCGCTGCTCAATGCCGGTGGCTTCAACCCGCCATGGGTGCGGGACATGGCCACCACGCTGAACGAAGACGAACAGCGTGTTCGCCATGTATTGCTGAAGCTGCTCAAATGCGGCGATGTCTACCAGATCGTGAAAGACCTGTTCTACCATCGTGAACAGGTCATGGCCCTGACCCGCCTGCTGTATGTCGCTGCAAAAGACGAAGGGGTTGCCGCGGCAGAATTCCGCGACCTCACCGGCCTGGGCCGCAAACGCGCCATCCAGGTTCTGGAATTCTTCAACCGTGCAGGCTACACGCGGCGCGTACAGGACAAGCATGTCCTGCGCAGAGATGGCGTAGATTTCTGGCAACAGCTATCATAAGTATCTTCAGAGTTCCCCGGGAAGGCATACATGTCCGGTGGCATGGCTGGGCTTCAAACCCAGTTGGGGGCGTCAGACGCTCCCAGGTAGGTTCGACTCCTGCTGCTTTCCGCCAAACCTCAGGCATCCCACCATGAAAGACACCATTTCCGCGTCAGACGCTCCTCGTCTGACATCGCTTTCCCATGGCGGCGGCTGCGGCTGCAAAATCGCGCCAGGCATTCTTTCTGAACTGCTGGCCGGCATGCCCGCCACCCAGCCTTACGCAGCCCTGATGGTTGGCAACGAAACCTCTGACGACGCTGCGGTGTACCGGCTGAACAACCAGCAGGCCCTCATCGCCACCACCGATTTCTTCATGCCGATTGTCGATGACCCATACGAATTCGGCCGCATTGCCGCAGCCAACGCGCTGTCGGACATCTACGCCATGGGCGGCTCGCCCATCATGGCCCTGGCCCTGGCAGGCATGCCCATCAACGTGCTGCCCAAGGCCGACATCGCAGGCATACTGCAAGGCGGCGCCTCCATCTGCGCAGAAGCGGGCATCCCTGTCGCAGGCGGGCACTCGATTGATTCCGTAGAGGCCATCTACGGCCTGGCGGCCATGGGCCTGGCTCACCCCGACCACATCAAGCGCAACGCCGACGCCCAGGCGGGCGATGTCCTGATCCTCAGCAAGGCGCTGGGCGTCGGCGTGCTTTCAGCCGCGCTCAAGAAAGAAATCCTCAGCGACGAAGGCTATCGCGCCATGATATCCAGCACCACCCAGCTGAACCGCCCCGGCGCCCGGCTCAGCAGCCTGAGCGGCGTCCACGCCATGACAGACGTCACCGGCTTCGGGCTGCTGGGCCACACCCTGGAAATTGCCCGCGCCTCCGGCCTTGCGGCGCACCTGAACCCCGCCAGCCTGCCCTGGCTGCCCGGCGTCCGGCAACTGGCCGCACAAGGCGTCATCACCGGCGCATCAGGCCGCAACTGGGCTTCCTACGGCGCATCCATCCACCTCGCCCCCAGCGTAGACGACACCCTGCAAGCCCTGCTGTGCGACCCGCAGACTTCCGGCGGCCTGCTCGTAGCCTGCGCCCCCGAAGCCGCCGCCGAAGTGCTCAGCATCTTCCATGACGAAGGCTTTGAATACGCCGCCGTGGTTGGCGAACTGCGCGAAGGCGAGGCTGGGGTGAATGTAGGGTAGACCTTTGATGGTGTAACTCTCCAATATGCCGGTGGCCCATTTTCGGAACTGCACCGCCCGCTCGGAATTGACCTTGTACCCGACGACGATGATGGCTTGCAGGTTGTAGTGCTTGGTTTTGTAGTTCTTGCCGTCGGCGGCAGTTATTAAGAAATCCTTAATAACTGAGCCTGCCTGCAGCTCGCTATCGTCAAAAATACGCTTCAGACGCTGATTGATGGCCGACACACTCACCTGATACAGCTCGGCCAGCATCTTCTGGCTCAGCCAGATATTTTCATCTGCATAGACAGCATCCACACCGCCCTTGCCGGTGGCAGCGATAAAGGTCTGATATCTAAGAACAAGGACAGCAAGTGACGATTCACGCATGCGCGAATTTATTGATCTGATCATACAATCGACTTAAAATAGACGTTATACGTATTACGTCTATAGGTGGAGATTATGCACAAGAAAATGACCATTACGTTGGATGAGGCTGTATACGATGGCCTGTATCGAACTGTCGGTCGGCGCAAGATAAGCCAATTCATTGAAGACTTGGTACGGCCTCACGTTCTGGGTGACGCCCTGGATGCCGGATACCAAGCCATGGCAGCCGATGAAGAGCGCGAAGCCGACGCAATGGAGTGGTGTAACGCGCTTGCTGGGGATAACGCCGATGCAACGCGGTGAAGTTTGGTGGGTGGAGTTTGATCCTGCTGTTGGCAGTGAGATTCGTAAGACGCGCCCCGCTGTGATTGTGAGCAACGACGCGGCCAATCGGAATCTTGGTCGTGTGGTGGTCATGCCAATAACGAGCAATACGGAGCGACAGTATCCAGGCGAAGCAGTAGTTCAGGTGGCAGGAAGAAGCAGCAAGGCCATGGCAGATCAAATCATGGCCGCTGATAAAAGCCGCCTGACAACACGATTAGGTACGCTCTCACCTGCAGACATGCGCTCCGTAGAGGATGCCATCAAGGTTCATTTGTCGTTACCCCGTTAACGATGGGAGTATCCGTCTTTTTGTGGGCGAGGCGGTTGAACAACTTTATCCCCGAGCCTGCGTGAACCGGTCGCCGAACATGATGGCAAATTGATTCATTGCTGACTTCCAGTCGAAGGCAGCGCGCACG
>JAAZDZ010000301.1 GCA_012512545.1 Alcaligenaceae bacterium
GGCGGAAGCAACCTGGGATGACGTCGAACTGGTCGATCCCCTGGGGCTGGAAGTCGGCTATCGGCTGATTTCACTGGTCGATCACGCCCAGAATGGCGAGCTGCTGCACCGCATCCGCAGCCTGCGCAAGAAATTCGCGCAGGATGTCGGTTTCCTGCCGCCAGTGGTTCATATCCGCGACAACCTCGAACTCAAGCCGAACGATTACCGCATCCTGCTGTCGGGTGTCGAAGTCGGGCGCGGCACATCCACGCCGGGCCAGTGGCTGGCCATCGACCCGGGCGGCGTCAGCATGAAGCTGCCGGGCACGCCCACAACCGATCCGGCTTTCGGGCTACCTGCTGTGTGGATTGATGTTTCCATGCGCGAACAGGCCCAGATCGCGGGCTACACCGTGGTGGATGCCGGTACGGTGGTCGCCACGCACCTGAACCACATCATGCATCGCCACGGCGCGCAGCTGATGGGGCGTCCCGAAGTCCAGCAACTGCTGGATCACGTCGGGCGCGAAGCGCCCAAGCTGGTCGAAGACCTGGTGCCCAAAACGATTTCTCTGGCGGCGTTTCACAAGCTGTTGCGCGGCCTGCTTGAAGAAGAAGTGCCGATCCGCGACATGCGCAGCATTATCGAAACCATCAGCGAGCACGCCCCCGGCCTGGCTGCCCAGAACGCCGCGGGCACCGGGCCCGATCCAGGCGAGCTGCTGGCACTGACCCGCGTGGCCCTGGGCCGCGCTATCTGCCAGCAGTGGTTTCCTGGCGATAGTGAAATGAAAGTCATGAGCCTGGAACCGCAGCTGGAGCGGGTGCTGACCCAGGCATTGACCACCAGCGGCGCCATTGAACCGGGTCTGGCGGAAAACCTGCTGCGCGAAGTCGATAACGCCGTTCAGCAGCTGGAAGCGGCCGGTGAAGTCGCCGTTCTGGTGGTGCCCCCGATGCTGCGGCCCATTCTGGCGCGTTTTCTCAAGAATCATTTCCCGCAAATTGGTATCCTTTCCAGTATGGAAATACCAGATGATCGGATACTGAAAATGGCAGCGGTTATTGGCGGGAGTAGCGCAGCGTGAAGATCAGTCGGTTCTTCGGAATCACGAATCGGGAAGCCATGCGGCAAGTACGTCTGGCCCTGGGGCCTGACGCCCTGATCGTGTCCAATAGAAGGGTAGATGGCGGGGTGGAAATCCTCGCCACGGATTCCTCTGCGCTGCCCGAAGCGCAAGGCCATGACACAGCGCCGCCTGCCGCGTCCATGACGCCGCCCATGCCAGAACAGGGCGGGGCGCGGGCGCAATCGCAAGCGGCGCCACAGCCTGGCGCGGCCTCAGCCCAGGCACCTGCACCTGCAGCCCGGCCGCCCAGCCCGTCGCCCATGTCGCCGCTGGGCGCTTACGCGGCGGCTTTTCAGGCGGCCTATGGCGCAGAGCCCGAATCACCGCCTGCGCAAGGGGGCGCGCAGCCGGGCTTATCGCAACAACCGCAGCAACAACCACAACAGCCCGGCTTCTCAATGCCTGCCGCTGCTGAAACCGCAGCCCGCACCTCGCCTGCTGCTGCGCCTGCCATGCCGCAGCAGGTAACCGGCCATCCTGCTTCTCCGGCACCAGCGGCGCGCCAACCGGCTGCGCCCGCGCCACAGCCGCAGCGGGCGTCTGCTATGCCGCAGGCTGATGCCTATGCCGCATCGGCAGCGCCTTCCGGCCAGCCTCCGCCAGACCTCATGGATGCCATTGGCGACATGCGCGGCGCCCTGGAAAACCGCATCGACGAACTGCTGTGGGGCAATCAATTGCGCCGCGCGCCGCAGGCGGCATCGCTGTTTCAGGAACTGATGGGCTTTGGCTTCAGCACCACCTTGTTGCGGGCCATGCTCAAGCGTCTGCCTGAACAATTATCCAGCCGCGCCGCCTTTCAGTGGGTGCGGGAAGAACTGGTCGCCAACCTGCCGGTGCTGGCCGACGAAGACGATTTATGGAAGCCGGGGCTGGCGCTGGCCCTGGTGGGGCCTACAGGCGTGGGCAAAACCACCACCATCGCCAAGCTGGCGGCGCGTTGTGTGCGCCGCTTCGGTTCCGACAAACTGGTGCTGATCACCACCGATACCTACCGCATCGGGGCGCACGAGCAGCTCAAGATCTACGGCCAGATGCTGCGCGCGCCCGTGCATGTCGTGCGCAATGCCGATGAACTGCAGGAAGTCATGGCAGGCATCCGGCCCGATCAGGTCATACTCATTGATAACGTCGGCATCAGCCAGCGCGACCGCTACATCCACGAACAGGCCGCCATGCTGGCGGCCGCCGGGCGCGATGTCACCCGTCTGCTGGTGCTGAATGCCGCCAGCCACGGCGAAACCCTGGATGAAGTCGCGCGCAGTTATGCTGCCGATGGCGGCACCCCACTGAAGGGTTGCATCATAACCAAGGTGGACGAAGCCATTCGCCTTGGTGCGGCGCTCGATACCTCTTTGCGCTATCGCCTGCCCATTCATTATGTGTCCATCGGCCAGAAGGTGCCCGAGCATCTTGCGTTTTTGTCCGCCACCGAACTCGTGGACCGCGCGCTGACTCACCTGCCTTCCGCCCGCACGCTTTACGCGCCCACTGAAGCCGATTTCGCCGCACTGATGCAACTCACGCGCTCAGCCGCGCCAGCCGTTGATGCTGCCGCTAACGAAGACGCACGTCGTCAGCGCATGCTGGCCCTGCCGCGCCTGCTGTCCATGACGGCGGGCGGGGCCGCCCACCTGAGCGCAGACGATCTGCGGGCCGGCTGCGAATATATCGACGAACTGCCTTGCGTGTCGGAAGCCTACGATCTCTGGCGCAGCCTGGTGTCCTCTGCCGATCAGAACTCCGCTCCCGATTCCTGGATACGGCATATGCTGCGCCTGGTGCAGAATGCCTGGAGCGAATCCGGCCACAAGCACCTGCTGGCGGTACACGATCAGGTTGCCTTGCGCGCGCCCGGAGCGCCCGTCGCCCAGTTACGCGCCACCCTGATGCTTGACGAACAAGGCGCAGCGCTGGCTTCAACCCTGCAGCAACTGTCCCTGCCCGAAGGCTGGCTGTCGTCCTGCGGGGCCGCCCAGACACAGGCACCGGCGGTTCGCCAGGCATTGCAGCGCCAGTTCGACTGGCTGGCAGAGCAGGCCGCCGATCTGCCCGTTGTCCATCTTTTTGAAGGGGGCAACCCGGCGCTCTGGCGCGAACTGGCGGGCAGCGGCCAAGCCTGGCTGGCCCAGGTGCCCGCCATCACCCGCGTCTATATGGAAGACGGTTCCACCACGGTGCAGGCTCTGGCCAAAGTCATGCCGCATCAGCCGGTGGCCGATCCCGGCTATTTGTTCACCCTGGCGGAACTGGGCAATGCGCCCGCTTCGGAATGCGCTTTGTGGGCTGCCAGCGCGGCTGTGCGTATCGCTTCGCGGGGCCACGAACCCTTGCCCTTGCAGATGGTTTCCGCCCTGCTGGTAGACAGAACAACCGGCAAACGGCTCAAGCAGGTTATTGGTTTGCACTCCGGCCTGGATTTCTCCATGGAAAAACTCGCCGCCTGGCTGGTGGTCAAGGCCGAATCGCGCGATGTCATGCGGCATGCGGCGTCAGCCTGGGCCTTGCTGGCAAGTGGGGAAGGGGGGCAGGGGCCTCAACACAAGGCCCTGGTGGCGGCGCAATTGGGTCTGGCGGCCTGGCAATTGCAGAAAAGCCCGTTGGCGCAGCAGGGCCGCGAACTCGCTGCCAC
>JAAZDZ010000302.1 GCA_012512545.1 Alcaligenaceae bacterium
ACTATCGAGCGCGACGGCACGGTGTCGGTCACGCAGGCGGGCGCGGCGGGTACCAACGTGGAAATCGGCCAGATCCAGCTGGCGACTTTCATCAACCCCACCGGCTTGTTCAGCATGGGCGAAAACCTCTATCTGGAATCGGACGCTTCCGGCCCGGTGAACTACGCCCAGCCTGGCCTGGATGGCGCCGGCACGATTCGCGCCGAATACATTGAAACGTCCAACGTCAACGTGGCCGAGGAATTGGTGAACATGATTGTGACCCAGCGCGCTTACGAAATGAACAGCAAATCCATCGAAACCTCCGATGCCATGCTGAACCGCCTGACCCAGCTCTGATGTTGTCTGTGTTGCGCCGCCTTGCAGTTGTGCTTTTCGCAGCCGCCCTGGGCGGCTGCGCCATGATTCCGCCCGAGCCCATCGTCACCGGGCCGCTGACGGCGGAACCCCCGGATGCCTATTCCATGCCGCTGGCCGTGCCCAATGGGTCCATCTATCAGCCCACGGCCTACGGCAACTACCCGCTGTTTGAAGACCGGCGCCCGCGCAATATCGGCGACATCGTCACGATTGTGATTCAGGAACGCACCAACGCCCAGAAAAGCGTCGGCACGTCCACGGAAAGAAGCAGCGGGGCCACCCTGGGCTGGGGCGCCGTGCCCAGTATTCTGCCGGGCAATGTCAGCCCCAACCAGGATTTCAATATTGCGGGCACCAACGATATGGAAGGCTCGGGCTCGACCCGCGCCAACAACCTGTTCACCGGCACCCTGACCACCACCGTGATCGGCGTGTTGCCCAACGGCAATCTGCAGATCGCCGGCGATAAGCAAATCGCCATCAATCGCGGCAGCGAATACCTGCGGTTTTCCGGCGTGGTTGACCCGCGTCTGATCACTGGCAATGGCACAGTCGCTTCCACCCAGGTGGCGGATGCCAAGATCGAGTTCCGCAGCAAGGGCGTCATGGATGAAGTCCAGACCATGGGTTGGCTGCAGCGCTTCTTCCTTAATATTTCCCCATTCTGACATGAACAAGACTCTTCTTCGTCGCTGGCAGACATGGTTGCGCGGTAGCGCGGCGGCGCTGCTGTGCCTGGGGCTGGCGGCCCCCGTGGCGGCCGAGCGCATTAAAGATCTGGCCACCATACAGGGCGTACGCTCCAACCCGCTTATCGGCTATGGGCTGGTGGTGGGCCTGGATGGCACAGGCGATCAGGTGCGGCAAACTCCCTTTACCCAGCAAAGCCTGACCAATATGTTGGCCCAACTGGGCGTGACCGTGCCGCAGGGCACGAATATGCAGGTGCGCAACGTGGCCGCCGTCATGGTCACCGCAACCTTGCCCGCATTCGCCCAGCCGGGGCAGGGCGTGGATGTCGTGGTATCCGCCATGGGCAATGCCAAAAGCCTGCGTGGCGGCACCTTGCTGATGACGCCCCTGAAAGGGGCCAACGGCCAGGTGTATGCCATTGCCCAAGGCAATATTCTGGTGGGCGGCGCGGGCGCCGAAGCAGGCGGTTCCAGCGTGCAGGTCAACCAGTTGAACGGCGGCATGATCTCCAACGGGGCCGTGATTGAACGCTCCGTGCCGACCACGTTCGCGCGCGACGGCATCATCCGCCTGGAACTCAACCACACCGATTTCGGCGCCACCCAAAGCGTGGTGGCGGCGCTGAACCGGCGCTTCGGCCCCGGCACGGCCATGTCCAACGATGCCCGCGTGGTGCAGCTGCGCGCGCCGCTCGACCCGGCCGCTCAATCGGTTTTTTTGTCGCAGGTTGAAAATATCGACGTGCGCCTTCCTCCGGCGCGCGCCAAGGTGGTCATCAATGCGCGCACCGGCACGGTGGTCATGAACCGCACCGTCACCATCGACGAAGCCGCCATTGCCTATGGCAATTTATCGGTGATCATCAGCCGGGGCATGGATGTCGATCAGCCCGATACGCCCTTTGGCGGCGGGCAGACGGTTGTCACGCCCACCACCGACATCGAAATGAGATCCGATCAGGGTTCGCTGCAGCATATCAATACCAGCGCGAATCTGTCTGACGTGGTGCGGGCGCTGAATGCCCTGGGCGCCACGCCGCAGGACTTGCTGGCCATTCTGCAGAACCTCAAGAGCGCGGGCGCTTTGCGCGCCGACCTTGAAATCGTCTAAGGGGCCGCCATGTCTTTTGTGCAGTTCACCCCCCGCCCTGGAAGCTCTGAACAGGCATCCATCTTCGATTTCGATTCGCTGCAGCGGCTCAGGCGCAGCGTAACCAGCATGGGGAGCGGGCAACAGCCCGACCCCGCCCAGATGAAGAACGGCTTAACGGACGCCGAGCGCGAAGTCGCCCAGCAATTCGAGGCGATATTCATCCAGCAGGTGCTCAAGCAGGCGCGGCGTTCGCCTTTATCGACACTGATGCAATCGGAGAGCACCCAGTTCACGCAAAGCCTGGCGGATCAGCAGGCATCGCTGGAATTGGCGCGTTCTTCAGGCGTGGGGCTGGCGCAGAATATTCTTGACATGATCCGCGGCCAGCGCGGCAACCTCGACCCTCTGGCGGCGGCGCCGCTGCCCGAACAGGTATCCAGCTCGCGGCTGGCGCAATTTACATCGACATTGGGCGAAACCCGCCGCAATGTCGCCGGTTCGATTGACGACCTCATCGGCATGCTGGGCCAGGTCAAGCGCGCGCCCGAACGGGTGTATGCGGCCATTGAAGGCGCGCCCGCCCACATACGCAGCTTTGTTTCCCGCATGTCCACGGCGGCCCAGGTGGCCGCCGATCAAAGCGGAGTGCCCGCCAAACTGATTCTCAGCCAGGCCGCATTGGAATCCGGCTGGGGACAGCGTGAAATCATGCGCCCGGATGGCCGCAGCAGCCACAATATCTTTGGCATCAAGGCCGGTTCCAGCTGGAAGGGCGATGTCGTGCATGTCACCACCACCGAATACCAGAACGGCGTGCCGCGCAAAGTGAAGGAACCCTTCCGGGCCTACGGTTCGTACCAGGAAGCCTTTGCCGATTACGCCAAGCTGGTGGGCACGAACAAGCGCTATGCGGATGTCGCTCAAGCGCCAACGGCGGAAGCGGCCGCGCGCCGCATACAGAAGGCGGGCTATGCCACCGATCCGGCCTACGCGGACAAGCTGATTTCCATCATGGGCTATTTCGATACGGGCCGTAAGCTGCGCGCCTGATCGCCAGGGGTAAACTCCCGGGCCGGTCTGCCGTAAATACAGTTATGTCATGGTAT
>JAAZDZ010000303.1 GCA_012512545.1 Alcaligenaceae bacterium
GTCCAGGTGCACGAAGCTGAACATGGTCAGCGCGTGTTGCCGGGTCACGTTTATCTGGCCCCCGGTGGGGTCGCTCATATGAAGCTGGCGCGCTCTGGCGCCAACTATATTGTCGAGCTTGATCCCAGCGAACCTGTGAACCGGCACCGGCCTTCGGTGGACGTTTTGTTTTACTCGGCTGCCGAGGTCGCGGGGCGCAATGCAGTGGGCGTCCTTCTCACCGGCATGGGAAAGGATGGAGCACAAGGCATGCTGGCCATGAAACAGGCCGGCGCAGTAACTTTTGCCCAAGACGAAGCCAGATGCGTGGTGTTTGGTATGCCGCGCGAGGCCCTGCACATTGGAGCGGCCGACGAAGCCGTTCCTTTGTCCGAGATCAGTGAACGAATTCTTGCCAGTGCTGGCACCAGTAATCAGCGAGTCTAAAATAGCGCGACTGCGGATAATTATTTACCGGAGAGTATCAAGTGGTACAGAAAACCATGAAAATCCTGATTGTTGATGACTTTCCGACCATGCGTCGGATCATCAAGAATCTGCTTAAAGACCTTGGCTTTGAAAACGTCGATGAGGCGGAAGATGGCGCAATGGGTCTTGAGAAGCTGCGTAACGGCAATTTCGACTTCGTCGTGTCCGACTGGAACATGCCGAACCTCGATGGCCTGGAAATGCTCAAGGCCATCCGCGCCGACCCCGCGCTCAGCAAGCTTCCGGTGCTGATGGTGACAGCGGAAGCCAAAAAGGAAAACATCATCGCCGCCGCCCAGGCAGGCGCCAACGGTTATGTGGTGAAGCCCTTTACCGCAGCCACTCTCGAAGAAAAGCTGAATAAAATCTTCGAAAAACTCGGCACTTGAGGGAGGCGTTCATGGATACTCTGAACACACCTGGCGAAGGCGGCCTCGACGACAACCTGATTCATCGTATTGCACAACTCACCCGCATGCTGCGCGACAGCATGCGCGAGCTGGGGCTGGATCAGGCGGTCAAGGAAGCCGCCCACGCCATCCCCGATGCGCGCGACCGTCTGCATTACGTGGCCCGCATGACAGAACAGGCCGCCAACCGTGTGCTGAACATCGCCGAAAACCTGCAGCCGGTTCAGGAAGAACTGCAGAACCGCGCCCTGGCGCTCGACGAACGCTGGCAGGCGTGGTTCGAGCATCCGGTCGAGCTCCAGGAAGCGCGCGAACTGGTCGATGACACGCGCGCCATGATCAAGGAAATTCCCCAGAACGCCAAGCACACACAGGATGCCCTGCTTGACATCATCATGGCCCAGGATTTCCAGGATCTCACCGGGCAGGTCATCATGAAGATGCTGCACGTCGTCACCGCCATCGAGACCGAACTCGTTCAGGTGCTGATCGACAGCGTGCCCCAGGAACGCCGTGAAGAAGCCCAGTCGCTCCTGAACGGCCCGGCCGTCGATGAAAGCAAGCCCGACATCGTCACCAGCCAGGATCAAGTAGACGACCTGCTCGACAGCCTGGGCTTCTGAGCCTGCTTCACCGGCTGCCCGGTCACTGTCCGGGCCAGCCATCCTCGCACAGACGGGCGGCGCGCAACGCCACCCGCCGTGTTTCTTTCCTGTTGGCCCATACACCGGTTCATCCGGTATTTGCCAAGCCTGATCTATTGAGAACTGCCCGATATTCGGGCGCTTGCTCCAGCCTTCGTAAAAGGCGGTATCGATTAGAATCCAGGCTGGAATTCATCTATCTCGGCTGAGACTGCATGGCAGAGGACAGCGACCTCGAAAAAACAGAACCCGCCTCGCCGCGGCGCCTGGAAAAGGCGCGTGAAGAAGGGCAGGTAGTGCGTTCGCGCGAGCTGAACACCTTTCTGGTGTTGTCGGCTGGCGTTGGCACGCTCTGGGTGATGGGTGGCTATATGTTCCACAACCTGCGGGAAGTCATTCAGCAGTCCATGTGGTTCGATCCCAACGTCGGGCGCGATCTCACCGTCATGGTCACATCGGCGGTGAGCCTGTTCTTCAAGGCGTTCCTGGGGCTGCTGCCTTTATTCGGCGTGCTGGTCATCGTTGCCATTCTGGCATCCGTGCTGCTGGGCGGGATGGTGCTGTCGGGCAAAGCCCTGCAACCCAAGTTCGAGCGCATGAACCCGCTCAAGGGCATCAAGCGGATGTTTTCCGCCCAGACCCTGGTTGAACTCTTCAAGACGCTGGCCAAGGCCATTGTCATTGCCACGGTGGGGGTGCTGGTCATCACCCATTACCGCGATCAGATGCTGGCCCTGATGCATGCCACGCCCTCCGAAGCGCTTACTTACGGCATGTCTCTGGTGGCTCTGTGCTGCGCCCTGATTGTCGCGGCCTTGCTGCTGGTGGTGCTGATCGACGCGCCCTGGCAGATCTACAGCCACTTCAAGAAACTGCGTATGTCGCGCCAGGACGTCAAGCAGGAACACAAGGAAAGCGAAGGCGACCCGCACGTCAAGGGGCGCATACGCCAGCAGCAGCGGGCCATGGCCCGGGGCCGCATGATGAGCGAAGTCCCGCACGCCGATGTGGTTGTCACCAACCCCACCCACTATGCCGTGGCCTTGCGCTACCGCGAAGGCGGGGGCGGAGCGCCCATGGTGGTGGCCAAAGGTGCTGGCTTGATCGCCGCGCAGATCCGCCAGGTCGCCAGCGACCACAAAGTACCATTGCTGAGTGCGCCGCCGCTGGCGCGCGCGCTCTATCATCACGTTGAGCTTGAACGCGAAATTCCCGTCGAGCTTTATTCTGCCGTGGCCGAAGTACTTGCGTGGGTATTCCGCCTGCGCGTCTGGGCGCCCGGCCAGGGGCTGGAACCCGAACCGCCCTCCACATTGAATATTCCGCCCGGCCTTGATCCAGAA
>JAAZDZ010000304.1 GCA_012512545.1 Alcaligenaceae bacterium
ATCAGAAGGACAGCGGCACAATCACCAGAATGGGCAGAATCAGGAAAAACAGCACGGCCCACGCGTAGGCGGCCACCAGAACGCGGCCTGCCCGCTGCCAGGGTCCGTAATGTATGGTCTGTTCACTCATGGTCATGTTCCTGTTGGCGGGGGTCAGCCCAGGCGGATGTTGCGCGCGCCCACCAGCCGGTCGTAAGTCCAGTACAGGGCCAGAATCAGCACCAGCAGCAGGCTGCCCAGGGCGGCTGCCAGCCCCCAGTTGCTGGATTGCTGCATGTGGAAGGCAATCAGGTTGGAAATCATCTGCCCATCCGTGCCCCCCACCAGCGCGGGCGTAATGTAGTAGCCCACTGAAATAATGAAAACCAGCAGAGCGCCCGCGCTCAGGCCGGGCAGGCTGAGCGGCAGCACAATGCGCATGAAGGCGGCCAGGGGCTTGCTGCCCATGGATAGCGCGGCCCGCATATAGGTGGGGTCCAGCCCGCGCATCACGCTGTAGAGCGGCAGAATCATGAAAGGCAGCAGAATGTGCGTCATGGCGATAATCGTGGCCGTGCGCGTGTAAAGGATTTCCAGCGGCGCGTCGATGATGTACAGCGCCTGCAGCACGGAATTGACCACCCCATTGGTTTGCAGCAGGGCGATCCAGGCGGTGGTGCGCACCAGCAGCGAAGTCCAGAACGGCAGCAGCACAAAAACCATCAGCAAATTGGCCTTGCGCGCGGGCGCTTGCGACAAATACCAGGCCAGGGGGTAGCCCAGCGCAATGCACAGCAGGGTGATCACCAGGGCCATGCCCAGCGTTTTGCCGTAAAGCTGCAGGTAGATGCGGGCTGATTCTCGCTGCTGGATTTCACCGGCAGCATTGCGCTCCAGGTCGAGCGCGGTCAGGTAATGGTTGGCGGTATACACCGCGCCGACTTCATCAATGGCCCGCCAGAGTTCTGGCTGAGTCCAGCGTTTGTCGGCTTTATCGAGCAGCGCCGCGCCGTTGAGCAGGTCGTCGTCGCTCAGGCTGCGCATTCTACGGGCGGTGGAATTGATGAGGCTGGAAGCGCCGGGGTAGGCCCGGTTCACGGCGGCGGCCAGCGAGCCTGCGCGGCGGTCCTGGGCCAGGCCGCGCAGTTCGCGGGCCAGGGTGGCGCGGGTGGCTTCCGGCGGCGGGCCGTCGTCGTTCCAGGAAGAAATCGCTGCCAGGGTTTCTGGTATGAGTTCCACCACAGCGGGGTTGTAGACGCTGCGGTAAAGCATGCTGGCTATGGGCGCGACAAAGGCGAAGAAGATGAAAGCCAGCAAAGGCGCGACCAGCAGCATGCTGGCACGCCTGCGACGTGCCAGCGCTTTGCGCTCTTCGGAAATCTCCTTATTGCTTAAGGAGCCATTCATTGAACTTCTCGCCCAGGTTTTCGCCGTAGTCGGCCCAGAATATGCCGTCGGCCTTCAGGCCCGCGTCGATGTGGGCGGTGGGCAGGTGATCAACAACATCCTGATCAACAAGCTTCATGGACGACTGGCGCGGCGGGCCGTAAGCGACATCCTGGAAGCCGGCCAGGGCTTTGGTGCTGGTGGTGAAGGCCACGAAGTCCAGCGCTTCTTTCAGCTTGGGCGTGCCTTTCACAATGCCCCAGGCGTCAAGATCGTACAGATGGCCGTCCCACACAATGGTGAAGGGCTTGTCTTCGCGGCGGATGGCGTCAAAGAAACGGCCGTTGGCTGATTGCACAAAAACAGCGCCACCATCATTCAGCAGTTGCGGAGCCTGCGACCAGCTGTCGAACCAGACAATTTCATGTTTGATGCTGTCCAGCTTGGCGAAAGCCTGGGCCAGACCTTCCGGGGTGGCGAGGCGCTCATAGACTTCGTCGGCGGGCACGCCATCGGCCAGCATCGCCCATTCCAGATTCACCTGGGCCCGCTTGCGCAATGCGCGCTTGCCGGGGAATTTTTCCAGGTCGAAGAAATCCTGCATGGTGGCGGGCCTGGCGCCGGTCAGGGTGTCGTGGTTGTAGGCGAACACCGTGCTCCAGACGATTTCGCCCACCCCGCATTCGTTTTCCAGAGCGTCGGGAATGAAGTCTTCTTCTGCCGGGGTGCCGTCCGGCGCGGCCTGCAGAATGTCGCGCGGGATGATTTCCAGCAAGCCTTCGGCGCAGGCGCGTTCGAGGTCGATGGTTTCGATATCCACGACATCCCACTGAATGTTGCCGGATTCCACCTGGGCCTTGATTTCTGCAACGCCGCCCGTGTAGTTTTCAAACAGCACCTTGTTGCCGGTGGCTTCCATATAGGGGTTGATCTGATGCACTTGCTGGGCTGCGCCATAGGCGCCGCCAAAAGAAACAACGGTAAGGGTCTGCTGGGCTGCCGCCGGGGCGGATGCAACAAGGCCGGTGGCCAGGGCGGCAGCGCACAGCGTGCTGAGCTTCTTCATGGCGTATCTCCTTGGACTGCGCTGGGTTGAGGATGGAAGGCGAAACTATGCTGCACGGACCAGTGCAGTCTGGCGGGCTGGCCGTCGGTCAGGGTGGGGGCACGGTCGTCGTTCATGGTTTTGACGATAATGCGTGTGCCATCGGCCAGCTCAAAATAGTAGCGGATGAAATCCCCGACATAATGCTGAGCCACAAAGCGGGCGTTCAGCACATTGTTGTCTGCGGGTATTGTATCTACATTGGATATGGTTAGCTTTTCGGGGCGAACCGATATCATGCATTCTCCCCGGGTTTGCCGGAAGTTGCCATGGGCCGCACGCAGCACCGTGCCATCGTGCAGAGTGGCGTGTACCGTGCCGTCCGGCTGCGCCGCGCCGGTTCCGCGTATCAGGTTGTTTTCACCGATGAAGCCTGCCACGAAGGCATTGGCGGGCTGCTCGTAAAGCTGGTCGGGCGTGGCGTATTGCTGGACCACACCATGGTTGAAGACGGCGATGCGGTCCGACATGGTGAGTGCTTCGGCCTGGTCGTGGGTCACATAGACCATGGTGCAGCCCAGTTTGCTGTGCAGCCGGGAAATCTCGAACTGCATCTGTTCGCGCAGTTTTTTGTCCAGGGCGCTCAGCGGCTCATCCATCAGCACCAGGGCAGGCTCGAATATCAGAGCGCGCGCCAGGGCGATGCGCTGGCGCTGGCCGCCAGAAAGCTGGCCGGGGTGGCGGTTGCCGAAGTCTTCAAGCTCGACCAGCTTCAGGTATTGCCCGACCCGCTGGCGTATCTGGGCGCCGGGCATTTTGCGCACGCGCAGGGGGTAAGCCAGGTTCTGGGCCACCGTCATGTGCGGAAACAGCGCGTAGTTCTGGAAGACCATGCCGATATTGCGCTCGTAGGGCGCAACGCGCGTGACGGAAGCGCCGTCGATGACGATGTCGCCGCTGCTGACATGCTCAAAACCGGCCAGCATCATGAGTACGGTGGTTTTTCCCGAGCCCGACGGCCCGAGCAGAGTGACGAATTCGCCGCGGCGCACATCCAGGCTGAAGTCGCGGACGACCAGGCTGCGCCTGTCGTAGGTTTTCTTGACGTTTCTGAAACTAAGGAAGATATCGGAATCGGTTTCGTCGTGTGGTGCGGGGTGCATGCCAGGGTTGATGCTCATCGGCAGCCTCAAATTGTTTTCTACTATTGTGGCAGACTAGTGGCCTGTTTGATCAGTCAGTGCATTTATATTCGGCTGGATGGGTGTGTCAGGCAAGGCGCAAACCGCCGCGATCGCGAGGGTTTGCAGCACAACCTGGCCAGGCCAGACGCCGGAGACAAGTATGCACAATAGTCAGACAGAACACTAGGGAACCTTTGAATCTGACCTTGTACGACTTATGCGTTTCATTCATGCCGCTGATATTCATCTGGACAGTCCTTTAAGGGGCCTGGGTTCTTATGAGGACATGCCGGTAGACATTCTGCGTGGCGCTTCCCGCGCGGCGTTCGCCCGTCTGGTGGATGAAGCGCTTGTGCTGGACGTGGATTTCATGGTGATTGCCGGGGATCTCTACGATGGCGATTGGAAAGACCACAATACCGGCATCTATTTTGCCCGCGAAATGGGCAGGTTGCGCAATGGGGGTATTCCCGTTTATGTGCTGCATGGCAATCATGACGCAGAAAGCGTCATGACCCGCCGCCTGGCCTTGCCCGACAATGTACATGTCTTCAAGGCCAGCCGTCCCACTACATTTGTGCTGGATAAGCACAAAGTGGCACTGCACGGGCGCAGTTTTCCGCAGGCCGCTGTCGTGGAAAACCTGGCGGCGGATTACCCCGCCCCCCTGGCAGGGCATTTCAACATCGGTGTGCTGCACACGGCGCTGGAAGGCAATGCCCAGCACGCCAATTACGCGCCCTGCAGCCTGGAGCAACTGCATACCAGTGGCTATCAGTACTGGGCGCTGGGCCATGTGCATGAATACTGCGTGTTCCCAGGGCCGGTGCCGGTGGTGTTCCCGGGCAATCTGCAAGGGCGCCATATACGCGAACAAGGGCCGCGCGGCGCGGTGCTGGTCACCTGCGTCGATGGCGCAGTGGAAAGTATTGAGCGCCTGGAAGTGGATGTCGTGCGCTGGCACGAACTGCGGCTGGATGTTTCGGGTTGCGACGCCTATGCCGAGGTGCTGACGCACATCCACACAGGCTTGGAAGCCCGGCTGGCGCAGCAGGAATCCGAAAAACCCTGTGTGCTGCGCCTGGTGCTGGAAGGCGAATCCGCTTTGCAAGGCGAGCTGGTCGGGCAGCAGCCGCAATTGCGCGCCGATGTCGTGGCCATGATGGCGGGGCTGGCCGGTGGCCGCCTGTGGCTGGAAAAACTGCAGGTGGCCGTTCACGCGCCGCCACAAAGCCCGGCGGCGGGCGTGCCCGACGACCTGGCCGCTTTGCTGGCCGAGGCCGTGGCCGACCCTGACTTTCAACAGGAATTTCTGCAGGGCCTGCAGGGCCTGCGTGATAAGGCGCCGTATGAATTATCGGGCGAACCCATGTTTGAAGCGCTGAAGGAAGGGCGGGTGGACGACATCTTGCAGGGTGCCGCAGCCGCTGTGCTCGACCGTCTTGGACGGGAGGGCTGAAATGCGTTTTGAATCCATAGAGTTGCTGCGTTACGGTCATTTTTCCGACCAGCAACTGGCGTTTCCGCAGCGTGAGCATGATTTCCACCTGATTGTGGGCGGCAACGAGGCGGGCAAATCCACTTTGCGGCAGGCGTTTCGTGACCTGCTGTTCGGCATTCCCATGAATTCTCCCATGACCTTTCTGCATGCGGGCCCGGAACTCGCTTTGAATGCGGTACTGGCTGGCGAAGCGGGAACGCTTGCAATGGGGCGGCGCCGCAAGCGCGATGGCGGGCTGGTGGATGCCGCGGGTGAAAAACTCGCCCCCGTTGTGTTGGAACGCTGGCTGGGCGGCGTGACGGACGCCTTTTACGAACGCATGTTCGGCCTGGATCACAGGCGTCTTGAACAAGGCAGCCGGGCCATGCTGCAGGCGGGCGATGATGTCGATTCCGCGCTTTTTCAGGCAGCCGCCGGGCTGGCGACCCTGAATGGGGTACTGAGCGCATTGCGCGAAGAAGCTGCTGGCTTATGGACGCCGCACCACAGCCGCAACCGCGCCTGGTATGCGGCCTCTGACCGCTACAAGGAGGCCGATAAGTTGGTGAAGGCGGCCACCGTCCGTCCCACGACCTGGGCGGAGGCCGAACGCGAAAGCCGCCGCACGGACGAGGCTTTTGAACAGGCGCGCGACACATGCGCAGAACTGCGCTTCATGCTGCGCGATCTGGAAAGGCGTCGCCGTCTGGGGCCATTGCTGGCGCAGATCCGCGAGCATGAGGCCATGCTGGGCCGTCTGGTAACGGCTCAGGGGGAAGATTCGCGCCTTCTGGCGCTGGAAACCGATCTGCTGGCGCAGGACGAAACCCGGCGGCGCGTGGCCGGGCACCCGGCGGCAATCGCCCAATGCGAATCCCATGCGGGCCTGCTGCGCGAACAATTGAGCAGCGTGCTGCGGCAGTTGGGGCGGCAGGTATCCGCCAATGCCGATGCGGCTGCTCTGGAGCAGCTGGCAGCCGGTTTGCCCCCGCAGCCGCTGCGCCATGAAATCACGCAGCTGCTGAATGAGGGGCGCGAACTGCGCGCGCAACGCCAGGCGTCTTCACAGGCCCGCCAGGCGCGTCAGGCGGAAGTGGCAGATATTCGCGCCCGCGCCCAGGCCCTGCCCGAGGTGGCGGTGGGGCAGGCTTTGCGCCGCGCGCTGGAGGCCGCCACGGCAGCGGGCGATCTGGCCGCCACGCTGGACGCCCTCAAACGCAAGGTGCAGCAGGAAGAAATTGAACTGGGCCGCAGGCTGGCGGCCTTGCGGCAACCTGAATTCGCTGAAATCAGTGTGGCGGCTTTGCAGGCCATGGCGCCCTGGCCCACGGAAGCCCTGGTCGAACAGGTGCAACAGCGCCGCGATATGCGTGCCGAGGCCGATGTGGCCGATAAACGGGCGCGTGAAGCGGGCCTTGAGCTGGATGCGGCCCAGCTCAAGGTGGAACAGTTCCGCCGTTCGCATCAGGCAGTGTCGCGCGACGAAGTGCTGGCAGCCAGGCGCGAACGTGATGCCGTGTGGGATGCCCTGGCCAGTGGCCAGACGCCGTTGAGCGATCAGGCAGAAAACTTTGCCGCGCTGCTGAAGCTGGCCGATCTGCTGGCCGACCGTCACCTGGAAGCCGTGGATGATGCCGCGCGCCTGCAGGCGCTGGAACACGATTGCGAGCGGCTGCAGGCCGCTTTGCAGGGTTTGCAGCGGGCGCGCGACGAAGCCGCTGCCCGACTGGCGGCCTTCGATGAGCAATGGCGCGCGGAGTGCGCGCAACGGCGCCTGCCCGCCATGTCGCCTGCGGCC
>JAAZDZ010000305.1 GCA_012512545.1 Alcaligenaceae bacterium
CAGCTTGGGCAGAAGGTTCAGGCATGACCGGCCAACCCGGCACAGGCGGCGGGCTTCCCGCCGCAGAAACCGAAGTCGATGCCTCGGGTCTGAAGTGCCCGCTGCCCATTCTGCGCGCCAAAAAAGCGCTTGCGCAGATGGAATCCGGGGCCGTGCTCAAGGTGATCACCACCGATCCTCATGCCGAGCGCGATTTCCAGGCATTCTGCCAGCAGACCGGCAACGCGCTGCTGGCTCAGGCCGGGCAGGGCGATGCTATCTGGCATTTTTTGCGGCGCCGCTAGTGTTGTTTGATTAATCAGCGCATTTGTATTCAGCGCCAGGACTGTTGTAAGTTTTTAAATCAGCATTGCTTCCATTGTCTGTCTCGTTGCCGACTGGCCGAGAACAATGTTAGAATGCTCTGTTTTTCATAACCCCTATTCAAAGGATTACCATGGTTGTAATTCGTCTGGCCCGTGGCGGCTCGAAAAAGCGCCCTTTCTACAATGTTGTTGCTGCCGATTCGCGTAATCGCCGCGATGGCCGTTTCATCGAGCGCCTGGGCTTTTACAACCCCGTAGGCAAGGAAGGCATCGAAAACCTGCGTCTGGCACAAGATCGTGTCAACTACTGGATCGAAAACGGCGCCCAGCTGTCGCCTGCTGTGGCCCGTCTGGTCAAGGAATACAACGCTGCCCAGACTGCAGCCTGATTTCTTGCTCGCACTGGGCAAGCATGTCACGCTCTGAAGACAGCGCTACGGCCGCCGCTCCGCAAGACTTGGTTGAGCTCGGTCGTATATCGGGCGCTTACGGGGTCAGGGGGTGGGTCAAAATCCAGCCCCATGCAGCAGGTTCCGCGGCTTTGCTGAAATCGCGTACCTGGTGGTTGCGCCGCGCTGTTGCGCCTGCTCAAGCCGCTGATGCCTCTGAGGCGTGGCAGGTCGAAGTCTCGAAAAGCCGCACCCAGGGCAGTACTATCGTAGGCGGCCTGCAAGGCATCGCCGACCGCACCCAGGCGGAAAAACTGCGCGGGTGCACTGTCTGGGTGCCAAGGTCGGCATTCCCTACCGCTGACGACAACGAATACTACTGGGTGGATCTCATCGGCTGCGTGATCTACGGTGAACAGGACGGCGCCAGCGCCTTGTTGGGAACCGTGGATGCCGTGATGGATAACGGCGCTCATTCGGTATTGCGGGTCAGGCGTCAAACGCTTGACGAACAAGGTGAAGTCCAGCCCATGCTGGATGCAAAAGGCAGGGAGCTGGAATCGCTTGTGCCTTTTGTGGAAGCTCACGTACATACGGTCGATCTCGCCAACCGCCGCCTCGATAGCAACTGGCCGGTCGATTTCTGATCCCCGCTGCGGGTATTCATGCGCATCGACATTATTTCCCTGTTTCCCGAGATGTTCTCCGTGGTCGGAGACCTTGGCGTGACAGGGCGCGCCCAGCGCCTGGGCCTGTGGTCCATGCAGGTCTGGAATCCGCGCGACTACACACACGACGCACATCGCACGGTGGATGACCGCCCCTATGGCGGCGGGCCGGGCATGGTCATGCTGGCGGAGCCCCTGGAAAACGCGCTGGACGACGCCTTGCGGGCCAGGGCGAAGGCGGGCAGCGGCACTGCGCCTGCAGACGCTGCTCAGGCGGCCTCCGGGCACGAAACCGGGGCAGATGTGCCAGTCATTCTGATGAGTCCGGCAGGGCAGCGTTTTGACCAGAATATGGCCCAGCAGCTGGCCGACAGCCCTGGGGCTGTATTTGTCTGTGGCCGCTACGAGGGCCTGGATCAGCGTTTCATCGACCGCCGCGTCACGCATGAAATCTCTCTGGGCGATTTCGTGCTTTCGGGCGGCGAGATTGCCGCCATGGCCTGCATTGATGCGGCCGTACGCCTGTTGCCGGGTGCTTTGAACGACGATGATTCAGCCCGACAGGATTCCTTCAATGAAGCCACCAGCGGCTTGTTGGACAGCCCCCATTACACCCGCCCGGAAGTCCATCATGGCATGGAGGTGCCGGGCATTCTGCGCTCCGGCCACCATGCCAACATAACGGCCTGGCGCCGCGAACAATCCCTCGCGCTGACCGCCGCGCGGCGCCCCGATCTTATCGAGCAGGCGCGCCGTGAGGGCCGTCTCAGCAAAAAAGACGAAACCTTTTTGCGCTCGCTGAAAGCGGACAAAGGCTGATGCCTGGGCGTGTCAGGCAAGGCATAGGCTTCAGGGGAATGCACGAGCAGGCATGGGCATGAACGGACAGTCTCGCACTGCATGGGCAGCGCGAGACTTTTTTTCATGTTCAGGCCGCTGGCAACTTTGCCAGCTGTTCGCGCACCTTGGCGAGGGTTTCGCCAAACTGTGCGACGCGGCTCTTTTCCTGTTCCACGACTTTGGCGGGCGCGCGCTGCACAAAGCTTTCGTTTGACAGCTTGCCCTGCGCCTTGGCGATTTCGCCTTCCAGGCGCTGGATTTCCTTGTCAAGGCGGGCGCGTTCCGCTTCAACGTCGATTTCCACGTGCAGCATGAGTTCCGTTGTGCCCACCACTTGTACGGGGGCGCCCAGTTGCGGCAGGGCATCGACGATTTCGACTTCCGAGAGTCTGGCCAGCGCCTTCAGGTATTCGCTGTTACGGGCCAGCACTTCCTTGTCGCCCAGGCCGATCAGCGGCACGCGTTGCGCGGGAGACAGATTCATTTCGCCGCGCAGTGCCCGGACGGCTTCAACCTGGGCCTTGAGTTCGGCAACCTGGGCCTCGGCGGTGGCGTCAATGGCTTCGGGGTTGCTGCAAGGGTAGGGCTGAATGCTGATGCTGGTGTTTTCGTCTGCGCCGCGCTTGCCTGCCACGACTGACACCTTCTGCCAGAGCTCTTCAGTGATGAAGGGGATGATGGGGTGGGCCAGGCGCA
>JAAZDZ010000306.1 GCA_012512545.1 Alcaligenaceae bacterium
CGTCATGCCCACCCGCAACGCGCGCAACGGCTGGCTGTTCACCCGCTATGGCGATGTCAAGATCCGCAATGCCCGCCACCGCGACGACACCCGCCCGCTGGACCCGAGCTGCAGCTGCCACACCTGCCAGCATTTTTCACGGGCCTACCTGTACCACCTGCAACGCGCCAATGAAATCACCGGCGCCCGCCTGAACACCCTGCACAACCTGCATTTCTATCTGAAAATCATGGAAGAAATGCGCGCCGCCATCGCCGAAGGCCGCTTCCTGGCCTGGCGCCAAGCCTTCGCCCAGGACCGCGCCCGCGGCATCGACTAAGCAAAGCAGGCTCTAAAAATAGAGTCTGACCCCATTTTCGATACAATGAAGAGTTACCTTCAAAAAAATTACAGGAGCACCTGATGTTCACCGATACCCTGCCACTTGTCATCGCCCAGGCCGCGCCCGGCGAAGGGAATGCACTGATGGGCATGCTGCCCATCATCTTGATGTTCGTCATTCTCTACTTCCTGATGATCAGGCCGCAGATGAAGCGTCAGAAGGAACACCGCAAGCTGGTAGAAGGGTTGGCCAAGGGTGACGAAGTCATCACTCAGGGCGGGCTGCTTGGCCGCATCACCAAGGTCAGCGACAACTACGTTACTGTCGATCTCTCCGCCGTGGCCGACAAGCCGGTCGAGACCATCGTCCAGCGTAATGCCGTCACCACCGTGCTGCCCAAGGGCACGATGAAGACGCTCTGAGACATCGCCCCTCCGGCCCCGGCGCGCCCGCTCCGGGGTACTTAAGTCTTTCCGCCTGCTGACCGAGAATGAACCGTTATCCCCTCTGGAAGTACCTCACCGTAGCGGTGGCGCTGATTATCGGGCTGCTCTACACCCTTCCCAATTTTTTCGGCGAAGCCCCCGCTGTCCAGATCGCTCCCGCAAAATCCACGGTCAAGGTGGACGTTTCCATGCTGAGCCAGGTGGAAGGGCTGCTGCGCGACAGTGGCATAGAAACCACCGGCACCTTTTTTGAGCAGAACGGCCCCACTGGCACGGTGCGCGCGCGTTTTGAAACCACCGACATCCAGCTGCGCGCCAAAGATCTGATCGAGCGCTCGCTGAACCCCAATCCCGAAGACCCGTCCTACACGGTTGCGCTCAACCTGCTGTCGGCTTCACCTTCCTGGCTGACCGCCATCGGTGCCAATCCCATGTATCTGGGGCTCGACCTGCGCGGCGGGGTGCACTTCCTGCTGCAGGTCGATATGCGTGGCGCGCTCACCGGTCGCTACGATACGCTTTCCAACGACATTCGCTCAGTATTGCGCGAGGCACGCATTCCCCTGGCGGGCGCCGAGCGCAGCGAGCTCTCCGTAGTAGCCTCCTTCAACACGGAAGCCGATCGCGACGCCGCCATTTCCGAATTGCGCCGCTCCCTGCCTGACTTAAGCTTTACCGCCACCGGCCAGTCCGCCAGCCTGTACACCGTACGCGGCGAACTGAACGAACAGGCCACCACGGCTGTTCAGACCAACGCCCTGCGCCAGAACATCACCACCCTGCACAACCGGATCAACGAACTGGGCGTCGCCGAGCCCATCATCCAGCAGCAGGGCACCGACCGCATCATTGTCCAGCTGCCTGGCGTGCAGGATGTTGCCAAAGCCAAGGAAATCCTGGGCCGCACGGCCACGCTGGAAATCCGCATGGTCGAAGACTCCGCTTCCGCCATCGCAGCGCTGAATGCCGGCACCGTGCCTTTTGGCCTGGAACGCTTTGAAGATACCGATGGGCGGCCCCTGCTGCTGCGCCGGCAGGTCATCCTGACAGGCGAAAACCTGCAAGATGCCCAGCCTGGCCGCGACCAGCAGACCCAGCAGGCCACGGTCAACCTCAGCCTGGACGCCAAGGGCGCGCGTATTTTCCGCGACATCACCCGCGACAACATCGGGCGGCGCATGGCCATCGTGCTGTTTGAGCAGGGCAAAGGCCAGGTCGTCACGGCGCCTGTGATCCGCAGTGAAATCCCGGGTGGCCAGGTGCAGATTTCCGGCAGCATGAACGCCCAGGAAGCCGCCGACATCTCTCTGCTGCTGCGCGCCGGTTCGCTGGCCGCTCCCATGGAAATCATCGAAGAACGCACCATCGGCCCCAGCCTGGGCGCCGACAACATCAAGATGGGTTTTGATTCCACCCTGTACGGTTTCATCGCCATCGCTGTCTTCATGATTCTTTACTACCGGCTGTTCGGCGTATTCTCCACGCTGGGCCTGTCGTTCAACGTGCTGCTGCTGCTGGCCGTGCTTTCCATGCTGCAGGCCACACTCACGCTGCCAGGCATCGCCGCCATTGCGCTCACCCTGGGCATGGCCATTGACGCCAACGTGCTCATCAACGAACGCATCCGCGAAGAACTGCGCGCCGGGCATTCGCCGCAGCAAGCCATCAACCTGGGTTTTGAGCGGGCGTGGGGCACCATTCTCGACTCCAACCTCACTACCCTCATCGTGGGCATTGCGCTGCTGGCCTTCGGTACCGGGCCCATCCGCGGCTTCGCCGTGGTTCACGTCATCGGCATCCTGACATCCATGTTCTCCTCCATTGTGGGCGTCAGGGCACTGGTCAACCTCTGGTATGGCTCACGGCGCAAGCTGCAGAGCATCTCCATCGGCCAGGTCTGGAAACCCAAGGATTGAACCAGGGCTGCGCCTGCGGGCGCGGTCCTATCTCAAGGTAAGAACGAAAAATGGAATTTTTCCGCATTCGCCGCACTATCCCGTTCATGCGCCATGCCCTGGTGCTGAACCTGATCAGCCTGACCTTCTTCGTCGTGGCTGTCTTCTTCATCGCCACCCGCGGCTTCCACCTGTCCATTGAGTTCACCGGCGGCACGGTAGTGGAAGTCAACTACCCAGAAGCCGCGCAGCTTGATGAAGTCCGCGCCGCCGTAGGCGGCCTGGGCTATACCGATTTTCAGGTTCAGAATTTCGGCACCTCGCGCGATGTCATGATCCGCCTGCCGGTACGCGAAGGCGAAACCTCCGCCATGCAGAGCGAGGCTGTTCTGGGCGCCCTGCAGGCTGCCACCGCCGATGTCGAACTGCGGCGGGTCGAGTTCGTCGGGCCGCAGGTGGGCCGCGAACTGGTGGAAAACGGCCTGATGGCCCTGCTGTTCGTGGTCATCGGCATCATGGTCTACCTGGGTTTTCGTTTTGAATGGAAATTCGCCGTGGCCGGGGTGGTGGCCAACCTTCACGACGTCATCATCATCCTGGGCTTTTTCGCCTTCTTCCAGTGGGAATTCTCGCTCTCGGTGCTGGCCGGGGTGCTGGCGGTGCTGGGTTATTCCGTGAACGAATCCGTGGTCATCATGGACCGCATCCGCGAAAATTTCCGCAAGCAGCGCAAGGCCAGCGTGAAGGAAGTCATCAACAGTGCCATTACGCAAACCATGTCGCGCACGGTGATCACCCACGGTTCTACACAGATGATGGTGTTGTCCATGTTTTTCTTCGGCGGCCCCACCCTGCATAATTTTTCGCTTGCGCTCACCATCGGCATCTGGTTCGGTATCTATTCCTCCATCTTTGTGGCGGCTTCCATTGCCATGTGGCTGGGCGTCAAACGCGAAGACCTCGTGAAAACGCCCAAGAAAGAAGACCCCAGCGCCGAAATCGCCTGATTCCTTCTGCATCGCTGCGGCGCTGCCACTGCTACAGCCCGCGTTTTTTTCCGAACGCCGACCCTGTTTTCAAGGTCGGCGTTCTGCCATCAGCAGTCGGCCAAAGGTACAATGGGAGTTTTCAGCTTCCGCCCCCGGGATAAACACCCGTCACGGCCACCAACATGCAAGAAATCTCCATCAAGCGCCCGACTCGCGGCACGCCTGATCCCGCTCCTGCCATGCCCGCCCAGCCTTCCGGCCTGATTCTTCCGGAAGAACCCGAGGACACCTCCACGCCTGCCCCCGACTCCGGCCCGCAAACACAACCCGGCCAGGCAGGCCATACAGGCAAGAAAGTCTTCATCCGCACCTTTGGCTGCCAGATGAATGAGTACGATTCCGACAAAATGGTCGA
>JAAZDZ010000307.1 GCA_012512545.1 Alcaligenaceae bacterium
CCTTTATAGCCCCACCGCCTTCGCGCGTTGAATCCCGCATTCTTTTCACATAACCCCCATGCATTCTCCTTACAAAAGCAAAGGGGGATTTTCCCGTCTCCTTAACGCCCTGAGATATTCAAGAAAAGGATTGGCAGCCGCGTTCCGGCATGAAGCGGCATTCCGGCAAGAGCTGTTCGCAGCCACGATTCTTTGCCCGCTGGCGTTCTTTGCAGGCGGGAACACTCTTGAGATTCTGTTATTGATCGCTTCCCTTGCGCTGGTTCTGATTGTTGAGCTATTGAACTCCGGCCTGGAAGCAATCGCGGACGCGGTGTCCGTTGACCACCACCCGCTGATAGAACGCGCGAAAGACCTCGGCAGCGCAGCGGTGTTTCTATCAATTCTTCTGGCGCTGTTTGTATGGGCAGGCGTCCTGCTGACGTAGTTCAGGGGCTGTCGAACCGGCCTCCCACATAACGCTTGACTCTGAAGTCGCTACAGGGTTTCTAATGACTCCGTTACAGGAGAACTCTTATGCGATTCCATGGGGAAGGCGATACACCCCAAACGCTGCCACCCGCTGCGGGAACAGACACATCCCTGTCCATGCATATTGAAGGCATGGATTGCGCCAGTTGTGTCGCCAAGATAGAAACCGCGCTGGCCCGCTTGCCAGGCGTATCCGCCATCCGTTTGAATTTCGCCAACGAAATGCTGACTCTGACGCTTGACCCCAAGTCTGAGACCCAGGTCGGCGACATTGTGAAAACTGTCAAAAGCCTGGGCTTCGGCGTGTCTGCCGGGGGCGCTGCGGCAACGGCTGCCAGCACGGCAACCCATCCGCACGCTGTGGCGGAAACCCGCTGGTGGCAGACACATAAAGGCAGGCAAGTCATCGGCCTGGGGGCGCTGATGGGCGGCGCTTATGCCATTTCCATGCTGTGGCCCGCCTGTGAAATGTGGGCTTTCTCCATTGCCGTCCTGATTGGCGTCGTGCCTTTCGTCCGCAAGGCGCTGGCCCTGGCAAAATCGGGCAGCCCTTTTTCCATCGAAACCCTGATGTCGGTGGCGGCGCTGGGCGCCCTTGTTATTGGCGAAGCCGAAGAAGCGGCGGCGGTCGTCTTCCTGTTCTCGGTCGGCGAACTGCTGGAAAGCGTGGCCGCCGGGCGGGCCCGCTCGGGCATCAAGGCTCTGGCCTCGCTAATACCCAAGACAGCCATCCTGCTGGACTCTCAAGGCGGACAAAGCGAAGCCCCGGTCGCATCATTACGAGTGAATGACAACGTGCTGATCAGGCCGGGCGACCGTGTGGCGGCCGATGGCGTCATCGTGGAAGGCGCTTCCAGCCTGGACGAGTCCCCCATCACCGGCGAATCCATTCCCCGCGCTAAAGCGGCAGGTGACGATATCTTTGCCGGTTCGGTCAATCTTGATGGCGTGCTGCGCATCCGGGTAGAAAAAACATCTGCCGACAACACGATTTCACGCATTATCCATCTGGTCGAAGAAGCCCAGGCGACCAAAGCGCCGACCGCCCGCTTCATTGAACAGTTCAGCCGTTACTACACGCCGACCGTCATGGGCATTGCCGCACTGATTGTGCTTGTGCCGCCCCTGTTCCTGGGCGGCGACTGGCACACCTGGCTGTATCGCGGCCTGGCCCTTTTGCTGATCGCCTGCCCCTGCGCGCTGGTGTTGTCCACCCCTGCGGCCATCGCTTCCGGCCTGGCGGCGGGCACCCGCCGCGGCCTGCTGGTCAAAGGCGGCAACGCGCTTGAAACCATCGGCAGAGTGGGTGCCATTGCTTTCGATAAAACCGGCACGCTTACAGAAGGCAAACCCGCGGTCACTGACATCGTGGCGTTTGAGGGCGCGAGCGAAAACGACATCCTGGCGCAGTGCGCAGCCGTGGAGTCAGGTTCCAGCCACCCGCTGGCCCTTGCCATCATGAATCGCGCCAGGGAAGCCGGCCTCGCCCTTCCTGCTGCCTCAAATGCTTCCGCAACCGCAGGCCAGGCCGCACACGCTGAAATAGCGGGCCGCCGCCTGGCCATCGGTTCGCCGGTCTATGCTGCGCAGGCCGCCACGCTTGCCGCCGACCAGATCGAACGCATCACTGCCTTGCAGACCGAGGGGAAAACCGTTTCCGTGCTGCTTGATGAGCAAAGCCGCCAGGCCCTGGGGCTGGTCGCCCTGCGCGACGAGCCCAGGCATGATGCTCGCCAAGGCATTGCCGCTCTGAGCACCATGGGCGTGCGCGCCATCATGCTCACCGGCGACAACCGCCGCACCGCCCAGGCGATTGCAAGCACGCTTGGCGTCGCCTATGAAGCGGAACTGCTGCCGCAGGACAAGCTGCGCCTGATCAATGACATGAAGAACCAGGGCAAAGTCGCCATGGTGGGCGATGGCATCAACGACGCTCCGGCACTGGCCACAGCCGATGTCGGCATCGCCATGGGCGGCGGCACCGATGTAGCCATGGAAACGGCCGACGCCGCCCTGATGAAAAACCGCGTCACGGATATCGCCCACATGGTGGCGCTGTCTCGCGCCACCATGACAAACATCCACCAGAATGTGGCGTTCGCACTCGGCCTGAAAGGTGTCTTTCTGATCACCACCGTGCTGGGTATCACGGGTTTGTGGATGGCCGTGCTGGCCGACACAGGCGCCACGGCGCTGGTCACGCTGAATGCCTTACGCTTATTGCGCTTCAAGGGCGCGCGCGCCGCGCAACACGCCCCTGCGATAACAGCCCGCTGAACCACCGACACAACGCTTAAGCGCTAACACACCCCGCAAGCCTTCATGGCTTCGTCGTACTGCTTTCTTGTGTGTTCAACAAGATAATCCAGAAAGACGCGCGAGCGCTGCGGTATGAATTTACGGCTGGGCAGCGCCGCATACATCGCCAGACGCCCTGTTGTCCAGGGGTTCAGCACACGAACCAGCACGCCACTGGCCAGATACGACGCCACAATATCTACAGCGACTGACGTAATACCCGCCCCATCCAGCACGGCCCGCAGCAAGGTATCGGTGTGGTTGGCCACAATGCCAGGCGTCACATGCGTATCAATGCGCTGGTCGGGCCCTTCGGGGCAAGACAGGCGCCAGGCGCGTAAGGAGCCATCGCTGGCACGCAGTTGCAGGCAATCATGATGCTTGAGATCGTCGGGCGTCTGGGGCGCGCCGCGCCGCTCAACGTAGGCGGGCGATGCGACAAGAATCACTTCCGACTCAATGATTTTCCGGGCGACGATATCCGCGTTGAAACTCGCATCTGTACCCAGCAGAGTGATGTCGAAGTCTTCTATGGGCAGATCTCGGTATGCGCCGACATCAATCTCCACGAAGATATCCGGGTAAAGATGGCGGAAACTCGTCAGCATGGGTGAGACAACATAGCTTGCAAGCACCGGCAAGGTATGCAGGCTCAAGCGCCCTGACAATGCGCTGGTGTTGGCGCTGGCGAGCGCGTCGGCCTCGTAAACATCCTGCAGAATCTGCCGCACACGCCCGAGATAAGCCGCGCCGGCATCCGTCAAAGACACTCGCCGCGTAGTACGTTGGAACAACCGCGTACCCAGATGGGATTCCAATTCAGCAACCAGCCGGGTCACAACGGGAGGCGAGATATCCATCGCCCTTGCCGCTGCCGCGAACCCGCCTTCACTGGCTACCCGCTCGAACACGCGCATTGCTACCAGTTGATCCAATTCAGCCTCCTCACACCCACATTATTTCTAAATAAGAAATAGATTATATCAATTCCATCTATTTATTCCGATATCTAAAACTTCTAAAGTTACACCATCGACGCAGCAAACACAGCTTGCAGATCGAAATTCACCCGGACCTCGCCGATAAGAGGCAAACCGGATAACCGCAAACAGAAAGGATCTACATCATGACACGCACTCAAATTTCCGCCATCGCCATCGCTTTCAGCGCTCTGTTCACCGGCCAGGCCATGGCTGCCGACAATGGCGCCGCTACCCGCGCTCAAGTCAAGACAGAACTGGCTGAAGCCATTCAAGCCGGCAACATGGTGTTCGACGAAGGCGGCCAGCTGTACAGGGAAGCCTTCCCCCAGAACTACCCCACGGCACAGACTGAGACAAAATCCCGCGCAGAAGTCCGCGCAGAACTGGCCCAGGCCATCAACAACGGTGACATGCTGTTCGACGAAGGCGGCCAGCGATACAGCGACGTTTTCCCGCACACCCATTCTGCCAACCATGTCGCATCCAAGAGCCGTGAGCAGGTTCGCGCAGAACTGGCAGAAGCCATCGCGACTGGCGCACACAGCACCCATGTGTCTGCGTAAGCGACAGGGTGAGCAGTACGCACCTCTCAACCACGCAGTCAGCCGGATCATGGCGGCTGACTGCGGTACAGCCTTATAACGCTAAGACTCGCCCATCCCGGCAGTCGTACCCGCTTCAGCGATAGCTTCATTGATGGCATCAATGCTCAGACGCGCACCGTTGGTCTTGTCCTTGACAAAACCATTCAACTCCCGAAACGAACCTTTGAGCTGAGCAGCCCGTAGCTCGACGCGGCCATCGGGCAGCAGTGCGAGTTCAATTTTTTCGCCCGGTTTGATGCCCAAGTGCTGCAGCACGTCCCGCCGAAGAGTCACCTGCCCCCGTGTGGTAACGGTCAATATGCTCATGGTGCCTGCTCCACTGCTTGATATACGAACAAGGTAATGCGGATTCACATTAGTGCCAATAGAGAGACATCCCGGGCAGACAATTCACATCCCCGTAGCACTGGCGTTACTC
>JAAZDZ010000308.1 GCA_012512545.1 Alcaligenaceae bacterium
AGAGACAGGCTGGTATGAGCGCATCTTCACCACCGGCAACTGGCTGCTGGCCATCAAGAACAGCTTTCTGATCGGCCTGGCCGCCACGGTGATTGCCACCACCCTGGGAACCATGGCGGCAGTCGGCCTGGTCAGTGATGCCATGCCGCAGCGGCGCCTGATTACCGCCGTGCTGCTGTCGCCCATGATTGTGCCACTCATTATTGTGGCGGCCGGCATGTTCTTCTTCTATACGCGCTTCAACCTGGTGGCCACACACACCGGCCTCATCATCGCTCACGCCGCCCTGGGCGTGCCCTTTGTGATTCTCACCGTGACTGCCACGCTGGCCGGCTTCGACCAATCGCTCTACCGCGCCGGGCTCAGTCTGGGCGCCTCGCCGCTGAAAGTGTTCCGCGATGTGGTGATTCCGCTGATCCGCCCCGGCGTGGCTTCCGGCGCCCTGTTTGCCTTTGTGACGTCGTTCGATGAAGTCGTGCTGGTGCTGTTTCTGGCCGGCCCCGAACAGCGCACGATTCCGCGCGAAATGTTCGCCGGCCTGCGCGAGCAGATCAACCCCACCATTCTGGCGGTCGCCACCCTGCTGATTCTGCTGTCGCTTGCCCTGCTCTTCACCCTGGAAATGTTGCGCCGCCGCACCGAACGCATCCGTGCCGACGCCAGCGCGGGGCCAGATACTGCTTAGTAACATCGGCGTAACTTCCATTTCTGATAATTGCATCCGGGAATACCCCACTTCGCCGCCAGGCGCCTCACGGATGCATACTCATGAACAAGAATCTGACGCTCAAAAAGGGTTTCATCGCCTTTTTGCTGATACTTGGTGTACTTTCGGCTCTTGTCGTCACCGCCATCTTCAACCTCACGCGCAGTGTCGAACACCTGCGCCACACTGAAGAAAGCCGCTACCAGAGCACCCTGCTGGCCACGGAATACAAGAATCTGACCCAGGCCATGACGCGCGACGTCATGGCTTTCGTCTCGACTGAACAGCCGGAATTCCTCGAAAGCTACGAACAGCAGGTCGCCCTTTTGCGGGATACGGACGCAGGCGGTGCGGATGCCCAGCCATCGCTGCTGGAACGCTTCCGCCAGGCGGGCTTCACCCCTGAGGAAATGGCCGCGCTGGAAGCCGCGTACACAGACCACCTCGAACTGATGAAGGTGGAGAAGGAAGCCATTGAAACCGCCAGCGGCCAGTTTGACGATGGCCAGGGCGGCATACGGGTGGCCCTGCCCAATGCCCTGATGGCCAAGGTACTGATTTTCGGCCAGCAGTATTCCAGCGCCGCAGCCGCGATTGCCGCTCAGATAGATCAGTTCGACCAGATGCAGTCCGGGCGCCATGAAGCCGAAGTCGCCCAGGCCAGCCACGATATCTGGGTAGGCAGCGCCATCGTGCTGAGTGCCATTGTCATTCTTTTCCTGGGCAGCGCGCTGGCACTGCGCACCCTGTATCGCGGCATCAAGCAGCCTCTGGACACTGGCGTCGCCCTGGCCGAGCAATTGGCCGAGGGGGATCTGGCGGCCCGGGTAAGCGTGGAGCGTCATGATGAACTGGGCAAGCTGCTGCTGGCGCTCAACGGCATTGGCGAAGCCCTGGCGCTGACGGTGGGAGAAGTCCGCCAGCGCGCCGAAAACATTGCTGTCACCGCGCACCAGAGCGCCCAGAGCAACGAACTGCTCGACATGCGCAGCAATGACCAGGCTCAGCACCTGCAGGAAACCGCCGCCGCCATGGAACAGCTCGCAGCCACCGTGCAGAACAACGCCGAAGGCTCCATCATGGCCCGCGATTTCGTGATCGGCGCATCGGACGCTGCCCGCAAAGGCCATGATATCGCTCAGTCCGCGCTCACCACCATGCAGGCGCTGCGCGACAATTCGCGCACGATTGCGGATATCACCAGCGTAATCGACTCCATTGCCTTCCAGACCAACATCCTGGCCCTGAACGCCGCTGTGGAGGCCGCCCGCGCCGGTCAGCATGGCAAGGGCTTCGCCGTCGTGGCCACCGAAGTCGGCTCCCTGTCGCACAAAACCGCCGAAGCGGCGCGCGAAATCGCCAAGCTGGTTCAGACCTCGGTCTCCAATATGGATGCAGGCGCCAGCCTGGTGGACAAGACCGTGGATGCCATGGATGACATCCGCATCAATGTGGAACAGGCGCGCCAGCTGGTCACCGATATTTCCACAGCCTCGCGCGAACAGGCGACCGGCATCGCCCAGGTCTTCACCGCCGTGGCGGAACTGGAATCCCTCACTACCGAAACCGTCAGTCAGGTCGGCCTGGCTGCCCAGGCCACCCGCAGTCAGGAAGAACAGGCCAATGGCCTGGCTGAATTGATTACCCGCTTCAAACTGGCAGACACGCCTGCCGCCATCACCTGCGATGCAGAGGCGGATGACGACAGCGCGCACGACATCATCTACGAACACGGCGATGGACTGAAAGCCGCCGCACGCCGCTATCACGCCCAGACACCCCACAACGGCAAGCGCGCCTGGAAACGGGGCGCCTCCGCCATCGCCTCATACAATTCATCGAACGCCTACCACCCCGGCATTCTGACTGGCCCTGTATCATCAACCGCCCTGGCCCCGCTAAGCAGTTGATCCAAATCCATTCTGCATTCATTGTGGCCCCAGGGAGGCCGGTCAGGCTTTCCGGGTTCCTCGCGCTACAATGATGGTCTGATTTTTTACGGAAAGACCATGGAAGCAGAACGCCAGAACCTGATAGCCGCCCGTATCGAAGATTACGACGAGCGGCAATCCTCCTTACGGAGGTATCTTTGACTACGACGCCAAAGCCGAGCGTCTGCATGTAGTCAATGCCGAACTTGAAAGCCCCGACGTCTGGAACGACCCCCAGCACGCCCAGGAACTGGGCCGCGAAAAGAAAAGTCTGGAAAAGGTTGTCGAGACACTGACCCAGATCAGCCAGAACCTGCAGGACGCCCGCGATCTCTTCGAACTGGCCGCGGCCGACGATGACGACGCCACGCTGCAAGCCATCGAAGCCGACGTTGACGCCATCGGCGAACAGCTCGAAGAACTCGAATTCCGCCGCATGTTCTCCAAC
>JAAZDZ010000309.1 GCA_012512545.1 Alcaligenaceae bacterium
GCGAGCTGTGCTGCGTCAAGCCGCATGTGCTGCGCTATTGGGAGCAGGAATTCACGCAGCTCAAGCCGCTCAAGCGGCGGGGGAACCGTCGCTACTATCAGCATCATGAAGTGTTGCTGATTCGTCGCATCCGGCATCTGCTGTACGAAGAAGGGTTCACCATCAGCGGCGCCCGCAATCGCCTTGGCGACGCCGCTGATCGCGCCGCTTATGATCCTGAAGCCGCCGTGCGGCTCAGCGCCGCCGAACTCCAGGCGCTGCGCGCGGACCTCACCGGCGTGCGCGATGCGCTGGCGGCGGCGGTCGAGCAGTCCGGCGGCAATGATGCTGGGGAAAACAGCTTTCAGCTGGCGCCCTGACCCTGTCCGGCCGCCAATACTGATTCTCTTCACATTTCAGAAACAGGCCCCATCAGCCAGTGGCAATGGGGCCTGTTTTTTTGCGTGTGTGGTTTTGCGTGTATAGGCCGGCCGCAGTCAGTGGCTGATCAAGCCGCTGGTGGGTGAGGCATTTGCTGCATTGTCCGATGCGGCGGGGCGGGCCGCGCCTTCCGCGCCGAACATCGTGATCTGACCGATAAACAGTATGGGCCCGTTGGCCTGCCCCTTGGCGGCATCGTCGTCGGTTTCCAGCGTGATTTCCAGCAGCTGGTCGTCTGTCAGTGCGCCCAGCAGGGCAGCGGGGACCTGCACAGCTTGATTGGGGTCGATGCGTCCCAATAAGCGCGGTTCGGGTATCTGCCGACTGCGTGTCCACAGCAATGTCTGGCTACCCGAAGGAACCTCAGTGTGGACCAGCGGCTGCATCATCAAATCGCCTTCAGGGCCCAGCGTGGCCGTCCAGCCGGGAGTGCTGCTGGTGCCGGGCGCTTGCAGAATAGCCGCCCGGGTGGGGGCGACCTTAAGGACCTGGACGGGCGGAGGCGGCGGCTCGCCCGGCAACATAAAGCCCAGAATGGCGGCGCATGCTGCGCAAACGCCAGTCAGACGCCAGAACCAGAGCTTGCGCAGCAACTTGCGCTGATTGCGGTCGGCCACATGCGTTTCAGTGTTATTCGCAAGTTGTGTTTCCGCAACGGGCTCAGCCACCTGAACAGGCGGTTCTGAAGGCGTGGGGGTTGTTACGAGAGATGCCGGACCCGCGCGTTCTGCCGCGTCGGGTGCGCCATTTGGCCGTGAGGCGGGTTGTTCGGCTTGCCGTGCTTCTTTGTGCAGGTCGAGCAGGGTTTCCGCCTGGCTGCCCATGTAGGGGGAGGAAGCGGGAAGAGAGGGCGCTTCAACGTGCGACCGGGTGTTTTCAGGAGGTGCCGGAACGCTTTCTGAAAACGCTGTGGCAGGTTCCCGGGAAGGCTGGCGCAGCAACTGTGGCGGCGCGGGTGGCTGGGGTGCCGGGGGCGGGCCGATTTTCAGGGTGGCTTGCAGGCGCTCGCGCAGCGCAGCGCTGGGTTGCACCCTTGGCAGGGCATCCACCAGCGACAGCAGTTCGGCCTCCCAGGCCAGGGCCTGCGCCAGCGCCTGGTCGTCACGGCTCAGCAGACCATGAACCTGGGCGCGCTCGTGAGGTTCGAGCAGGCCGCATATATATTCGGCAACCTGGATGTCGAGTGCACCCTGAAAGGGGGCCAGAGGTGATCTTCTCATGCCGACAGTTCCTCCAGCGCCTGGCGGACTTTTTTCTTGAGCAGAGCGGCGTCTTGCCGCATCCAGACAGAAAGCCGGGGGTAGTCGGCGCCATGCAGATAGGCATGGGCGATGGCTTCGTAAGCGAATGGGTCGCCGTTGTCGGCAAGCTGGGCCAGATGGCCGCGTATGGCTGAAGCCGGAGGCAGGGCGGGGGCAGACAGTGGCGGCACTGCATTTTGCCGCATGCGGTAGCTGTTGGCTACGTGACGCAATACATTGTATATCCAGGGCCGGGCAGGGCCCATGACGGCATCGTACTGGTCTGCGTTGCGCCACAGCAGGGCGAAGGTGTCGTGCAACAGATTTTCGGCGCTGGCTGGCACCAGGCGTTGGCACAGCGCCAGCATGTGTGGGGCTTCGTAATCGTATAACTGATGGAAGGCGGCTTCATCGCCTCGTGCGCAGGCGTTCAGGGCAGCAGCGTGATCAAACGGGGCGGCTTCCATTGCTTCTCCGGTCAGCGCCCGGCTTTCGGGCAAAGCCCATATTGTATGAGGAGTGGACGGAGAAAATTTTGCTCATATAGGACCAAAATGGTACTATATGGTTTCACACAAACAAGGAGTGCAGGCAGCAATGCTGCGTGTCAGTAAAATCATTGATTACGGCACCCTGGTTCTGACCCATATGGCATCAGACCCGGAAAGGGTATTCAGCGCGGCTGATCTGGCTGCTACGCTGGGCCTGGGGCAGCCTGTCGTAAGCAAGGTGCTCAAGACCCTTACGCAGCGTGAAATCGTTAAAAGCACACGCGGTGCGCGTGGGGGTTATGCCTTGAGCAAAGCCCCCGAAGCCATCAGCATCGCCGACATTATAGACGCTCTGGACGAACAGCCTTTTGGTCTCACTGAATGCACTGCGACTCCCGGGTCCTGTAGCGTCGAGGCCGATTGCAACATCCGCAGCAACTGGCAGCGTATCAACGCCATTGTTCGCAAAACGCTTGAACAAGTTTCCATTGCAGACATGGTCACACCCACCGCCACCATAGAATTCATACCTGGCCAACCTTCTTCTTCGAGACTGCCGTCCAACGTTCCGGCGGCCAGCCCTTCGACATGGAGTTTCTCTGAATGAGCAGTAGCGCAACCGATCAACTCGACTCCTTTCTGGATAGGGAGTACACGGCGGGTTTCATTACTGAAATCGAATCCGTCACCTTTCCCAAAGGTCTGTCCGAAGATACCATCCGCCAACTTTCAGCCATCAAGAACGAGCCTGATTTCCTTCTGGAATGGCGCCTGGCGGCCTATCGAAAATGGCTGGAAATGACACCGCCCGAGTGGGCGCATGTTGATTTTCCGCCCATCGACTTCCAGGATCTGCGCTATTACTCGGCGCCCAAAAGCAAGGCTGACGGCCCCAAGAGCCTGGATGAAGTCGATCCCGAACTGCTGCGCACCTACGAAAAGCTTGGCGTGCCGCTGCACGAGCGCGCGCGTCTGGCCGGTGTGGCGGTCGATGCCGTCTTCGATTCGGTGTCCGTAGCCACTACGTTCCGCAAGCAACTGGAAGCCGTTGGCGTCATATTCTGCCCCTTCTCGGAAGCCGTGCAGAAATACCCCGAGCTCATCAAGGAATACCTCGGCAGCGTGGTGCCGCCGGGCGATAACTTCTACGCTGCGCTCAATTCCGCGGTGTTTTCCGATGGTTCCTTCGTCTACATTCCCAAGGGAGTGCGATGTCCTATGGAACTGTCCACCTATTTCCGCATCAACGCAGCGGAAACCGGGCAGTTTGAACGCACCCTCATCATTGCTGCCGAAGGTTCCTACGTCAGCTACCTGGAAGGCTGCACGGCGCCCATGCGCGACGAAAACCAGCTGCACGCGGCTGTGGTTGAAATCGTGGCACTTGAAGACGCCAAGGTGAAATACTCCACCGTCCAGAACTGGTATCCGGGCGATAAGGATGGCGTAGGCGGTATTTACAATTTCGTGACCAAGCGCGGCGAATGCCGTGGCGATCGTTCCCACATTTCCTGGACTCAGGTAGAAACCGGTTCTGCCATCACCTGGAAATACCCCAGCGTAGTGCTGCGCGGCGATGATTCCACTGGCGAGTTCTATTCGGTCGCTCTCAGCAACCATCGCCAGCAGGCCGATACCGGCACCAAGATGATTCACATCGGGCGCAACACCCGCAGCACCATTATCTCCAAGGGTATCTCGGCAGGGCGCGGCAGCAACGCCTATCGTGGCCTGGTGCGCATGACGCCCAAAGCCGAGAACGCGCGCAACTTCACGCAGTGCGATTCTCTGCTGATCGGCAAGAAGTGCGCGGCGCATACCTTTCCGGTCATGGAGGTGCAGAACCCCACCGCCAAGGTCGAGCACGAAGCCACTGCTTCGCGCATTGCCGAAGATCAACTGTTTTATGCCATGCAGCGCGGCCTTACCGCCGAAGACGCCGTGTCGATGATTGTCAACGGCTTCTGCAAAGAAGTATTCAAGGAACTGCCCATGGAGTTCGCGGTTGAAGCGCAGAATCTGCTGGGCGTCAGCCTTGAAGGCAGCGTCGGTTAACAAGGAAATATCATTATGTTGAATATCAAGGATTTGCACGCTTCCGTTGAAGGCAAGCGCATATTGAACGGCCTGTCGCTGCAGGTGAAGGCAGGGGAAGTCCATGCCATTATGGGCCCCAACGGCTCAGGCAAGAGCACGCTTTCCCAGGTCCTGGCGGGTCGTGAAGACTAGCAGGTGGAAAGCGGCGAAGTCGAATATCTGGGCCAGGATCTCCTGGACATGGCAATTGAAGACCGCGCCCGCGCAGGCGTCTTCCTGGCTTTCCAGTACCCCATCGAAATCCCCGGCGTGTCCAACGCCTATTTTCTGCGGGCATCGGTCAACGCCGTGCGCCGCCATCAGGGCCTGGAAGAACTTGACGCCATGGATTTCCTCAAGCGCGTCAAGGAAGAAATGAAAACCGTCGGCATGAAGGAAGAGTTCCTCTACCGTTCGGTGAATGAAGGCTTTTCCGGCGGCGAGAAAAAACGCAACGAAGTGTTGCAGATGTCTCTGCTGCAGCCCAAGCTGGCCATTCTGGACGAAACCGACTCCGGTCTGGATATCGACGCGCTGCGTGTGGTGGCCGATGGCGTCAACCGCATGCGTTCGCCGGATCGCGCACTCATCGTCATCACCCACTACCAGCGTCTGCTTGAGTACATCGTGCCGGATTACGTACATGTGTTGTCGGGTGGCCGCATCGTGCGCTCGGGCGGTAGCGAACTGGCCCACGAACTCGAAGAGAAAGGCTACGGCTGGGTCAAGGAACTGGAAGCCGGGCAGGGGGCGCGGGCATGAGTTCAGTGCAACCCTGGCTGGCCGATTTTTCGGCCCGGCATCAACAGCTTCCGGGCGCCGATCTCCCATGGCTGGCCGTCATGCGTCAGCGCGCCATCGACCGCTTTGCTGCGGAAGGCTGGCCCACGCCTAAAAAGGAAGACTGGCGCCATACCTCATTGGCCTTGCTGGAGCAGGCCGCGTTCAACACGCAGGCTGAATCGCAGGATGTCTCCGAGCAGGTGCGCGCGCTCAAGGCGGGCGAAGCAGGCC